>CAZEOC010000001.1:0-1037 GCA_964513525.1 uncultured Saprospiraceae bacterium
TTTTTGTTTCAATTTCTGCTGCTAAAGTTTGGAATTTCCTTTCATCAATTTCTGTATGATTATTACCAAAAGGAACAAAAAAGCGAACAAACAAAATTATAAACATTAAAACGAAGAGTACCAAAACGCCACGCAATTCACTTGCTGTATAATAGAAATAAGTTTTTAGGAATGATTTCATTGGATTGTTTTTTAAAGCAGTTGAATAAACCACTTTAGTAAAAAATAGGATTAAATATAATGATTTTACAGGAAGTTGAAAAATAAAAAATCGTATGAAGATTGAATAAATCTCCATACGATTCTAAACTATACAAAATCCTAAAACAAGTGGTAAACTGATTTTATATTATCTTATTAGAACAAGCGTTCCTTTTTGTTCGATTGTTTCTCCGCTCAATTGCGTAACACGAACGACATAAGTATAAACACCTTGACGTAATATTTTACCATTTTGTCTTCCGTTCCAACCTTCTCCCGCGTCAGTCGTCTCAAATAATAATTGTCCCCATCGGTCATAGATTAACATTTGAAATGTACTATTTTCTGCGAAAACCATTACAGGTTTAAATTCATTATTTTGCCCTTCTGGAGCAAAAGCATTTGGCATGAAAATTCTTGACTGTTGTTGAATTAATATGGTGTTCGATTGACTAAAAACAGCTTTCATTGTACCATCAGGTAATTCTATATAATGTTGCGCTACGATGTAATATTGAATATCTGCTTCGTTTGGATTGTAACCATTTATATTATCCGAAAAACTTAAAGTATTGGCATCTACACTTCCGACTAATTCTGGAATGTCTTCTACAATTCTATAGATTTGATAAGAAAAAACCTCAGAAAATTCCATCTCAAAAGCAGTCCAATTAAGTAAGTTTTGATATTCTGTTCCTGGACTTCCTTCTAAGAAAATAGTATTTGCTAAAGAAGAAGAAAGAATTGCATCACAACTATCTGTACTTGTTATCTGAACTGCAACACTTCCTGTATCTGCCACAAAAGTAGTGTCTAAATAATAGGCTAAAGGTTGC
>CAZEOC010000001.1:1047-35504 GCA_964513525.1 uncultured Saprospiraceae bacterium
AATCGGTTGACTTTGTGCTGTACTATTTTGTACAATCGAATAAGTTTGCAAATCTGCGTTTTCGTCCCAATTCCAAAAAACTTCTAAATCCCCATCATTATTAATACTAACATTAGATAAATAGATATAATCTTGAGGCTCTACAATGTCTACAGTTACACAAACTTCATTGGTTGTAGAAGCGTTTCCTGTAAATAATTCTACGGCTTGAGCCGTTAAACAAACATAATCGCCATCTTCATAATCACTTAACGAAACTGCAAAATCTTGTCCACTGACGGTTTTTACCAAAGTTCGATTTCCGCCATTGACACTTGCTCTAATTTGATGAGCTGTAATTGGATTATCCCAATTTTCATACATATCCCAAGTCAAATCTAAAGTTTGAGCACATCTATTTATACCAATATCTAATAAAATAGTTTTATGTGGATTATCATATAATAAACCAATATTTCCACAAGCATCAATTGCTGCAATCGTATAAGTTTGAGCTGTTGTCGCATCGACGCCAATATGTTCAAAAGTCGTCGTTCCATCTGTAACCGTATCAATCGCAACAAAACCACTTGTCGTTTCTTGATAAATAACATAACCTGCAGTTTCAGGTGAAGTACTCGTAACCCAATCTAATTCGATATTTCCATTATTGTTAATAGAAACCGAAGTAATTGGCGGCGTTTCTGGCGATAAATTATCTAAAGTAGCAGATTGACCAACTTGAAAAGTTGGACATTGTAAATCCGTCGTTAGGTAATAATACCAAGTTTGTACACCTCCATTTGCATTAACATGCGTATACGTTGTTTCCGTTTGGTCTGTAATCGTTGTTAATAAAAAATATGGTGCGGAAGGATTTGGTGTCGCATAAATTCGATAACCTAAAAATACACCACAACTTTGTGGCGGCGGTAATTCCCATTCTAAAGTTACATTTCCATCAAATAGGGTCGTAACACAAATCAAATTTGGTGGTTCGATAGTTTGTGCTATTGCCGAAAAACTAAGAAATAAAGCGACGAATATTGTTATAATTTTCTGCATTTTGAACTTGAGTTGCGAGTTGCGGATTACGAGTTTACAGGTTGAAAAACTAAAGTAATCTATCATATTGTAGAATGTAAAGCTTGTTCAAGTAGATTCAAGTATTTCATACGACTTATAAACTGGTAATCTGCAACTCTTAATATTAACGCAAAATTGATTAATTATTGGATATTTCTCAAAGTAATAATGAAAAAAACTTAAAACAATCACTTGATTTATGAAGTTAGGGAGTTGAAAAGAAATTTTGATAAAGCAAACAGCGGAAGATTTTATTTTTTTATCAGATAAAAAATATTTTTTCTCGAAGCTGTAACTACTATGTACGGATTAAAAGCCGTAATTTTGTTATTGAATAATTAATCAAAGCAGCATGAAAACTTATAATTTGTCCTCAAACTGGACGGTAGTTTTAAAATACTTCCTACCATTAGTTTGGACAATTTTTTTTGGAGCGTTATGTATTATCTTTTGGGTATCGGATAATTTAGAAATCGGAACTTGGAATTTATCTTATTTTCGTATAGGTTGGACTGCCTTTTTCCTAATCGGAACGGGCTTTCTATTCTTTACTTTTATGAAATTAATGAGAGTCGAGTATGATGGAGAATTTTTTTATGTAACGAATTATTTCAAAATTTTTAAGTATCCGATTACAAATGTGGAGAAAATTACGATTAAGAATTTTCCGTTGCTTAAAATTGGAATTGTAAAATTCAAAAAGGCGGGTTACTTTGGTAAAACGGTTCCTTTTTTAGTGAGTAAAACCAATTTTGATGAAGTTATTACTGCTTTTGATAATATTCAAGCAGTAACTAATGAACTGTAAACCATAATTTATTCACGCTATACTTTCAAAGTAATTAGTAAGAATATTCATAATTTATAATTATCATAGTTCATAAACTATGTTGTGTACTAAAAAAAATGCAAAAGTGAAATCACCAAAATTTTAAAACACTTAGTGTATCATTAAACCATAAATGCACTAAAAGAAGATTAAAAAAATTAAGATAATGGCACAACACGAGTTAAACGAGTTATTTGATGAAAATGGTAATCTATTAAGTCCAAAATTACCTGATGGAATTAATAATTATTTGATTGATATTGATGGAACAGTAACGGAAGATGTTCCTAATGAAGCACCTGAAAGAATGGTAACATGCGAACCATTTCCTGATGCTTTAGACATTATCAATAAATGGTATGCTGAAGGTCATATCATTACTTTTTTCACTTCAAGATTAGAAGAACACCGAGCAGTAACTGAAAAATGGTTGACTGACTCAGGTTTCAAATATCATGGCTTGTTAATGAATAAACCGAGAGGCGGCAACTATCATTGGATTGATAATCACGTTGTAAGAGGTATTCGCTATAATGGCAAATTCACGGATTTAGTCAAAAAAGAGAAAACAATTCACGTTTTTGACGATGAGTAATTAGGGTTTGATTATGAAGTATTAAGTATTAAATATTTGATTAACTTCTTCAATAAGGTTGTTCAAATATTTAATATTTAATACTTAATATTTTAATATAATTTGTTAGTTGAGCATCATTATTCACACAGTTATCGAGGCAATGATTTAGATTGGCTTTTGGAAAATGGTTTTTTCCGAAACAGTATTTCTATGTTCCGAACTGACTTATTATGTTTTGATGCTAATTTAGAAACTGTTATTAATGTACGATTGCCTTTAGATGATTTTAAACCTAAAAAGCGGCATCGACGAATTATTAAAAAGGTAAAAGAACAATTTACAATTGAGATAAAACCTTTTGAAATAACAGACGAAAAAGACAAATTGTATCAACTCCATAAACATCGCTTCAAAGGTTATTTACAGCGAAGTTTATTTCAGTATGTAAATGGAGATGAAGCAGTTGAAGCTTACGACCTTTTTGATACTTATGAAGTTACAATCAGAGATGGCGAACGCTTGATAGCTTTCAGTATGTTTGACCTTGGAGATGAAGGACTGGCAAGTATTATGGGCGTTTTTCATGATGACTACAAACAGTATAGTTTAGGTACTTTTACAATGTTGCAAGAAGTTGAATTTGCACAATCAGAAGGTTTTGAATATTATTACCCAGGTTATATTTTACACGAAAGTCCTTTATTTGACTATAAGTTGAAGCTTAGTCGAGATATGCAATTTCGAGATGAAAATAATGTTTGGGTTCATATTGATAATTTACCCAGTTTCCCATTAATTACAGATTTTGTAAAAAGCAAAATCGAAGATTTAGAAGATTTGTTACATCTTTTCCAGTTACCCTTCCAACGAATTACATATCCTGCTTTTGGAGCAGCTTATTTTGAATATGACGATATTTATTGTGTTCGAACGCCAATGATGATTTTACTTTTTCAAGAGGAAATCACAGAAGATGCACTTATCATTGAATATTGGGTCGAACAAGAAAAATATGTTTTAAGTCGAGTTGAAATTTTATCAAAATTCTCTGATAAACACGAGATGAAAATTTCTGATAAAGAAACAGATTCTACAAATTGTTTAGATTTATTGAATTATACGCATTTGATGATTGAAAATGACTCTGCTGAAAAATTAGTTATTCAATTAATTCAAATGATTAAAAATAAAGACACGACTGAATAAATTATATAGTTGATAATTATTCCGCAAGAAGTTAGAATTCAGACCGCTTCGCTGTCAAACCATCTTCGACTGTCAGAAAATACACTTCAAAACGTCTGTATTCTGAATAGTAATCTAAATTGTAAAAGAAATAAACCAAATCAAAATGAAAAGTTCACTCTATCTATTACTATTTGTAATTGCCTTTGCTGCTTGTGATAATCCTAAAAATGAAATAATAGAAGAAGCTCAAGCTAATGTGGAAAATATTGAATCCGAACCAATCGAAGCAGCTTCAGAAGCTGTTACAAAGGTTTATAAAAATGTACCTGACAAGGAAAATTTTGAACTCAATGAAAATTTTCATGTTATGGCATTAAGCGGTTTGCGAATGAGAGCAACGCCTGAATTGAAAGGAAAAACGATATTGACAATTCCTTATGACGCAGCTGTTGAACAGGTTGATAATGGCGATTATGGAATATTAGAAGTTGAAGAAATCAAGGATTTTGTGGTCAAAGGAAATTGGATGAAAGTCAGATATGAAGGAAAAGAAGGTTATGTTTTTAATGGTTACTTGACACAGTTTCCAATGCCTAACGGCAGTGATTATTTAAAAAAAGAAGGTTATGTTTTTGATGGCTTTTTGACGAAATTTCCATTACCTGAGGTTCTAATAAATGGAGATTATGATTACAAAAAATATGAATCGTCATTTGATTATTATTTTAGGACAAAAGTTGGGAGTGCTTCTGAAAAGTATAATATAGAAAAATATAGAGATTGTGAACCTGTATCTGAAAACGACTGTATTTGTGGTTATACTCAAGATTTTGGTTCTATAGTTTTTTCGAAATCAAGTTGTTCAGAATCAAGTATGGATGAACTAATCAAGATTAAAAATATTTCCTTAACGGAAGCTTATTTTATTATAAAAGCAATGGATTTGAATAATGTTACTTCTACAGACCCAAATTATCAAGCTTCGGAAGATGTTAATTACTATAAAGAAGAAGATAGCATTTATTTTGAAGCAGAAGGAGCAGGTTGTTATTCTACGTTGAAAGGAGTATCCGAGGATGAAATTGAAATTGAAATTTCGTGTGGTTGTTAGAAAAATAGATTATTATCTTCTTGTTCTTTAAGGATTAAAAGTGATTATTACAAACCAAAAAAAGTGATTTTTATGAAAAGAGAGTTACAATTGATTAGTTTCTTTTTATTGATAAACCTATCACTTTTTGCACAGACTCAAAAAGCTCAATTAACCGACTTTCGATTTATTGTCAATGATACACAAGAGTTTCCAAATTACTTTGAAGACGAAGCATTAACGAAGAGAATTTATGAAAAGGCGTTAGTGTATATTCGAGAAAAAGTAAATTTAGAAACTATTGTTTCTTACCAAGCTAAAGATATTGAATATCGTTTTTCTCCTCCTTTTCGAGATAATTTGAATTTAATAGAAAAGAAAAATTTTGATTATTATATTGCGATTACAAGCGTTGCTGGTGTGAATACCGATATTAATGATGCTAAAACGTATACAATTCATTTGAAAACGAGAATAGAATCTATTGAAGATACAGTGTTTATTAATACAACTTCTGCAAGTTTTAAACTCACTTTTGAAGAAAGTGCTTTGTATGATGAAGCCGTTATTTCTAAAAAAGATTTTGAAAATTTATATCTCAATGTGCTTAAAAACACCTTTTCAAAAAAAGAGAAATTAGTAGAAAAAGAGTTTAAAAAGCCAGGAATTACGGCATATAATGGTTTTATGAAAAAGGCAAATCAATTTGTCTTAAAACAAGAGGATAGAATATTATCAAAACGTTTTTTTATTAATCAATTAGAAGATAGTATCAAGTCTTTTCAAATAAAAGAACAAGCGACAACAATTAATGGAACAATCCGAGTACAAGATGTTGCGGATATTTTGCGATTCCAAAAGATATTCAATTATCGAGATTTTTTGAATAAAAAACGATTATCAATTAGAGCAGATTATGAAGAAGCGACAGATTTTGAGACGAATGTTCGATATATAAAAAGTACCAAACTACAAGTTAAAAATCGGCGAAAAAAGTACACTTTAGAATTTTACCCCGATAAAGAAACAAGCTGGGTTTATACTTTAGATTGGCAAACTCCTGACAGCGTGAATTATGCTTTAGTTGCGAATCGTTATACCAATTATGTAGAAATATTTTCAAAAAGTGGTTTGTTAACTATCGTTCAATTGCCTGCTTCTGGTGCAAAATTATTAGAAATTGAAAATCGAAAATATACTTTTTATAACAGGAAAAACTTAACACAGCAGCAAAAAGCAGAAATCAATCAACTTTTCGCTTTTTTCTTAATGGCAAATGAATTCATGTCAGAAGTAAACTTGCTACGGCAAGGAAGTTGACAGTTTGTACTGATGCTAAATCGTAACTTTTATTATTATTATTTGTTTTTGATGATATAAATTACATTTATTAAAAAATCAAATGGAGTTGTCATGTGTAGTACAACATCAACACGATAACACGATAAGACAAGAGAAATGAATCCAATTATATTATTTGATGGCGTTTGTAACCTTTGTAATGGTGCGGTTCAGTTCATCATTGAAAGGGATAAAGAACAAGTTTTTCGTTTTGCATCTTTACAATCGGAAATTGGACAGAAATATATGTTAGATGCTGGACTTTCGTTAGATGAAATTGATACGATTTTATTGGTTGAAAATGATGAAATCTATTCTAAATCAACCGCGGCTTTGCGTATCGCAAAACGGTTGAACGGTTTATGGTTTATAATGTATGGTTTTATTATTGTTCCGACATTTCTAAGAAATGGCGTTTATGATTTTATTGCTCGAAATCGCTACAAATGGTATGGTAAACAAGATAGTTGTTGGATGCCGACACCAGATTTAAAGAAATTATTTTTAGATTAAAAAAAGATAGAAAACGATAATGATTAATAAATTATCGTTTTTTTAATTTGTTGAATATTTAAACGATTAATAAGTAAAAGTTTGATTTTAAGTAATTCAATATTTTATTTTAATTAAAATCTATTTAGTAGAATATTATAACTTTCAATTCATATAATCCAAATAATTGCAATTTAAAGAACCACGGAATTAATTATTGTTTTAACAATAATTAGATGGACAAATTAAAAATATCATTAAAAACGATATTAATAATTGCAAAAAATAAAAAACACTTCTATATTTGACCCAATGAATTTAAGGACGACATATAACAACATATCTACAAACTTGAACAACTCTGTTGAAGCACCTCGTCGTCGCCGCACTCCACGCCCTTAGGGCGAATAATCTACATATTATCCTTTGGGATAGCTTTTAGGCTATCATTTATCAAGCTAAATTGAATGCTTTCTCCTATTTCAATTATGGCAACTCTACTATATCAATCAAAAAAATTGTATAACAAAACTAAAAGATTTTAAGCATCTCTTAGTTTTTAGATACCAATATATCATGAAATTTAAAATCATCATTGGTCAAGCGAAACATCAAGTTTATGCAGAGGCAATTTGCAAACTAATTGAAGAATCTGCAAAGGTTCGAGGAACGGGAATTGCTAAACGAGAACCAGAATATATCAATAAACGATTACGAAATGGCAATGCGATTATAGCATTTCAAGGTGAAACTTTAGCGGGTTTTTGTTATATCGAAAAGTGGGAACATGGAAAATATGTTGCTAATTCAGGTTTAATTGTAAATCCAGATTTTCGTGGAAATGGCTTGGCAAGAGCGATTAAAGCAAAAGCTGTAAAGTTGGCGCAAAGAAAATATCCGAATGCAAAAGTATTCGGAATAACGACAAGTTCCGCTGTGATGAAAATCAATTCTGAACTCGGTTATAGACCAGTTACTTTTTCAGAATTAACACAAGACGAAACCTTTTGGAATGGGTGCAAAAGTTGTAAAAACTATGATATTCTACAACGTAACGATAAAAAATTATGCTTGTGTACAGGAATGTTAGCACCGTCAGGAAATGAATTGAAAAAAATGAAAATAGATTTATCAAATATGATTTTGGTATAAATTTGCAGGGCAATGCCTTTGCTAATTTAAAAAAATATAAAAATGAACAACAAAGTAGTTTTAGCATATAGTGGCGGATTAGATACGTCTTTTTGTGTGAAATATCTAACGCAAGAAAAAGGTTTGGAAGTTCATGCAGTTATTATTAATACTGGTGGATTCTCGGAAGAAGAATTGAAAAATATTGAAACAAAAGCCTATGAATTAGGGGCGAAATCTTTTGAAGCAATAGATGTTACTCGTAAATATTATGATGAATGTTTAAAGTATTTGATTTATGGAAATGTATTACGAAATAATACGTATCCACTTTCTGTAAGTGCGGAAAGAATGTTTCAGGCTTTGGAAATTGCGAATTATGCTAATAGGGTAGGAGCGACAAAAGTTGCACACGGAAGTACTGGAGCTGGAAATGACCAAATTCGTTTTGATTTAACCTTTCAAGTATTAGGGAATAATTTGGAAATCATTACGCCAATTCGTGATTTACAATTATCTCGTCAAGCAGAAATTGAGTATTTGCAACAGAATGGCGTGGATTGGAGTTGGGAAAAAGCAAAATACTCTGTGAATCAAGGACTTTGGGGAACTTCAGTTGGTGGTGTAGAAACATTGACTTCTGACAAGGCTTTACCTGAATCTGCTTACCCTTCACAATTAGAAAAAACGGAACCATCTGAAATTACTTTACATTTTGAAAAAGGAGAATTGAAAGGTATTAATGAAGAAACCTTTGAACATACCGTTCAAGCGATTCAAGCATTACAAAAATTAGCTACACCTTATGCAATCGGTCGAGATATTCATGTTGGCGATACGATTATTGGTATCAAAGGACGAGTTGGTTTTGAAGCTGCTGCTCCAATGATGATAATTAAAGCACATCATTTATTAGAAAAACATACCTTAACTAAATGGCAACAACATTGGAAAGACCAATTATCAAATTGGTACGGAATGATGTTGCATGAAGGACAATTTTTAGAGCCAGTTGCTCGAAATATGGAAACATTCATGGAAGATACACAGCAACATGTAACTGGTCAAGTTCATGTAGTTTTATTACCATATCGTTTTGAATTACAAGGAATTACCTCTGATAACGATTTAATGAAATCATCATTTGGCGTTTATGGTGAAATGAATAAAGGTTGGACAGCTGATGAGGCTAAAGGTTTTATTAAAATATTAGCAAATCCGCAGCAAATTTATTATTCGGTACATAAGAAAGATAATCCAGAATAAACTAAGTCAAAAACATGAATTACAAGATAGGAATCATTGGTGGTGGAGGATATACCGCTGGAGAATTATTACGTTTACTCGTCCATCATCCGCAAGTCGATATTGATTTTGTATTGAGTAATAGCCAAAATGGAAAAAAAGTTAGCTTGGTTCATCAAGATTTAGTTGGTGATATTGATTTGGTATTTACAAATGAAATGAACTTAGAAGTTGATGTGATTTTCATTTGTTCAGGTCATGGATTTTCTAAAACTTTTTTAGCTGAAAATGAAGTGCCTGATAATATTGCAATCATTGATTTGAGTCGTGATTTTAGATTAAAAGAAGAAGGTAATAACTTCGTTTATGCTTTACCAGAATTACAAAAATCGGCGATAAAAGCGACAAATCGAATTGCAAATCCTGGTTGTTTTGCGACTGCAATTCAATTAGCGTTATTGCCTTTAGCTGCAAATCAGGCTTTGAAAAATGATATTCATATCAATGCTTTAACGGGTTCTACTGGTGCAGGACAAAAACCAACTCCAACGTCACATTTTAGTTGGAGATTAAATAATATTTCAGTTTATAAACCTTTTACGCATCAACATTTAGGCGAAATCACACAAAGTTTGACGCAATTACAAGCTGATTTTAATAGTGAAATCAATTTCTTGCCTGTCCGTGGAAACTTTGCAAGAGGTATTTATGCCAGTGCTTATACCAAATTTGAAGGTACAATAGAAACTGCTTATAAATGGTATGAGGAATTTTATAAAGATTCCGCTTTTACGGTTGTAACGCACGAAAATCCAAATTTGAAGCAAGTCGTGAATACGAATAAATGTGTGATTCATTTATTAAAACATGGCGATAAATTATTGATAATCAGTATGATTGATAATTTATTAAAAGGTGCTTCTGGTCAAGCCGTTCAGAATATGAATTTAGTTTTGGGCTTACCCGAAAAATTGGGCTTAGGATTGAAAGCAGTTTATTTTTAATTAGTTACTGGATACTTGATACTGGATGCTTGATACTGATTACCTGAAGCATGATTCTAAATTGTTAAATAAATTAATAATTTTAGTTTTCAAGAAGAGGATATCAGCAACGAACTACCAGTATCCAGTATCCAGCATCAAGTATCCAAAATGAAATTATTTGATGTTTATCCCGTTTTCGATATAGAACCCGTAAAGGGTGAAGGTTGTTATATTTACGATAAATCGGGCACAAAATATTTAGATTTTTATGGTGGTCATGCAGTCATTTCGATTGGACATTCGCATCCACATTATGTTGATAAAGTCGGTACTCAATTAGCAAATTTAGGATTTTATTCTAATTCAGTTGAGAATAGTTTGCAAGTAGAATTAGCTGCAAAAATGGGTAAACTATCGGGCTTAGAAGATTACCAATTATTCTTATGTAATTCAGGTGCAGAAGCGAATGAGAATGCTTTGAAAATGGTTTCTTTTGAAACAGGAAAAACCAAAATTATTGCCTTTGAAAATGCCTTTCACGGTCGTACTTCTTCGGCAGTAAACATTACACATAACCCAAAAATACAAGCACCAATAAATCAAACTTTTGACCGAGAATGGTTAAAACTAAACGAAATTGCCCCAGTAGAAAAAACTTTAGCAAAAGGCGATGTTGCTGCGATTATCATCGAAGGAATTCAAGGGATTGGCGGAATTTATGTTCCCACTAAAGAGTTTTTAGAAGCAGTTGCTGAATTATGTAAAACCTATAATGTTCCCTTAATTTTAGATGAAATACAATCTGGAAGTGGTCGAAGTGGGAAATATTTTGCTTTTCAATATGCAGATATTCAGCCAGATATTATTTCTATTGCAAAAGGAATTGGAAATGGTTTTCCTGTTGGTGGAATTTTATTGTCACCAAAATACGAAGCCAAATACGGACTTTTAGGAACAACTTTCGGTGGAAATCATTTGGCTTGTGCTGCTGCAATTGCAGTGTTAGAAGTATTAGAAAAGGAAAATTTAATCGAAAATGCCAACTTAGTAGGCGATTATCTACAAGAGCAATTAAAACAAATTCCTTCTGTAAAAGCAGTTCGTGGAAAAGGTTTAATGATAGGAATTGATTTTGATTTCCCTGTTAAAGCTTTCAGAAAAAAATTGGTAAAAGAATATCGACTTTTTACAGGTTCTGCTGCTAATCCAAATACTGTACGACTTTTACCTCCTTTAAATATTACAAAAGTAGAAGCCGATTTATTTTTAGAAATTTTTAAAAAAGCATTAAAATCGTAGGACAAACGGCATTGCCGAAATAGGATAATAAAATAAAATTATTACGTATTGGTAAAGGTAATGCCGTTTGCCCTATTGAAAATAAAATCATGAATTTCATTACACAAAACGATATTAATAATATTCCTCAATTAGTACAAGAAGCACTTGAATTAAAAGCTGACCCTTTGAAATATAGACATTTAGGAATTGGTAAAACTTTAGGTTTACTTTTTTTTAATAATAGTTTAAGAACTCGAATTAGTACTCAAAAAGCGGCGCAAAACTTAGGCTTAGAAAGCATCGTTTTGAATACAAATGATGGTTGGAAGTTGGAGTTTGAAGATGGAGCTGTGATGAATATTGATAAAGCGGAACATATCAAAGAAGCCGCTGCGGTGATGAGTCAATATTTTGATATTTTAGGCATTCGAGCTTTTCCTGGTCTGAAAAATAGAGTGGAAGATTATAGTGAAAAATTGATGGGTGCTTTTTTGAAAAACACGACTGTACCAATTTTAAATATGGAAAGTAGTACACAACATCCTTTACAGTCAGTTGCAGATTTATTAACGATAGCGGAACATAAAACGGTTAAGAAACCAAAAATTGTTTTGTCTTGGGCACCTCATCCGAGAGCCTTGCCACAAGCCGTTGCGAATTCATTTTCTATTTGGACACAAGCGGCTGGTTACGACCTGACGATTACTCATCCGAAAGGCATGGAGTTATCTCCAGATTTTGTTGGTGCGGCAACGGTTGAATACAATCAAGATAAGGCATTTGAAGGAGCAGATTTTATCTATACTAAAAACTGGTCATCTTTCAATAATTATGGTAAACCGTTGGGAAATCATGAAGATTGGATGATTACACAGGAAAAAATGGCTTTGACTAATAATGGTTATTTTATGCATTGTTTACCTGTTCGTCGGAATATGGTTGTCGCAGATGCTGTTTTAGATAGTTCGCAATCCTTGACAATACAACAAGCAAATAATCGAACTTTTGCGGCTCAAGCGGTGCTTAAAAGAATGTTAGAAAAAATAGCATAAAACGTAATAAAGTCCGTCATATCGACCTTTGTCGGCATGACGGTTTCTATCTGTTTTTTTAATACTCGAATAGTTATATTATGAAGTTGAAAATCATAAAAATTGGCGGAAACGTCATTAATAATAAAGAAAAATTAGCAGAAGCTTTAGCGAATTTTGCAGCGATAAAATCACCAAAAATACTCGTTCATGGTGGAGGAAGAAAAGCATCGGAACTGAGTAAACAAATGGGTATCGAACCACAAATGATTAAAGGCAGACGAGTAACGAATGAAGCCACTTTAGAAATTGTTACGATGGTCTATTCTGGTTTATTGAATACACAAATTGTCGCCAATTTACAGGCGTTAGGTTGTAATGCTTTGGGATTAAATGGAGCGGATATCAATGCCATTCAAAGTCATAAACGCATCGTCAAAGAGATTGATTATGGTTTTGCGGGTGATGTTGATTTTTGTAATGCAGACTTATTATCTAAATTAATTCAATTAGGAATTTCGCCTGTTTTTTGTGCTATTACACATGATAAAAAAGGACAATTATTAAATACAAATGCAGATACAATTGCATCAACTTTAGCAGTTGCTTTAAGTAAATTCTTTGAAGTAGAATTGACTTATACTTTTGAAAAAGCTGGCGTTTTGTACGATGCTGAAGATGATAATTCCTTAATTCCATTGATTACCAAAAGTGATTATGTACAATTAAAAAAAGATAAAATCATTTTTGATGGCATGATTCCGAAGATTGATAATGCGTTTGACGCTTTGGAAAATGGAGTTAGTTTGGTGGAGATTGGTGGAACGAAATTTTTGTTAAACACATAAATACATAGAAAACAAAGTTTTGATTTTAGCAACGCTAAAATGTTTTTATAAAATATTTCAACAAGGTTGAAATCAAAAAATTATATTCTTTATGTACCTATGTGTTTCAAGATAAAAAAATGAAACAACAAGTAATAAACTTACTAAAGCAGCTCATATCCACACAATCGTTCTCAAGAGAAGAAGAGAATACAGCCGAAATTATCAATAATTTCCTACAAAAAAACGGCGTCGAAACGATACGAAGTGGCAATAATGTTTGGTGTAAATCAAAACATTTTGATGAAGCGAAACCAACAATTTTATTGAATTCTCATCATGATACTGTGAAGCCAGTACAAGGTTGGACGAGAAATCCATTCGAACCGACGGTTGAAAATGGGAAATTATATGGATTAGGCAGTAATGATGCTGGTGCTTCTTTGGTGAGTTTGATGGCTACTTTTTTGCATTTTCATGAACAAGAAATGCCATTTAATTTGATTTATGCCGCAACGGCTGAAGAGGAAATTTCGGGTGTAAATGGAATTGCTTCTATTAAGGTTGATTTTGGTAAAATTGCTGGTGGAATTATCGGTGAACCAACTCAAATGAGAATGGCAATTGCAGAAAAAGGTTTGATGGTTGTCGATGGAATTGCTCATGGAAAAGCTGGTCATGCTGCAAGAGAAGAAGGTGTGAATGCGATGTATATCGCTTTGGAGGATATTGATTTTATTAGAAATTATGAATTTACGGAAGTATCAGAATTGTTAGGAAAAACGAAACTTTCGGTGACACAAATCGAAGCTGGAACGCAGCACAATGTCGTGCCTGACACTTGTAAATTTGTAATGGATATTCGGACAACGGAGAAACATACGAATCAAGGCGTTTTTGATTTTTTACAGAAAAATACACAATCCCAATTGAAGGCTCGTTCGTTTCGATTGAATTCTTCGGGTATTGATTTATCGCATCCGTTGGTGAAAAGTGGTTTGTCGTTGGGGCTAGAATATTTCGGTTCTTCGACACTTTCTGACCAAGCATTATTGGATTTTCCGACGGTAAAAATGGGTGTGGGAAAATCAAAACGCTCACATACTGCGAACGAGTTTATTTGTTTGAAAGAGATTGAGAAGGGAATCGATTTGTATGTTGAGTTTATTAAAAATATTGAGTTTGAAAACGCTAAAATTTAACATAAATTCAAAAAACATTTTAGAGTCGACAAGGTTTATATTGATGTAATAATTTGTTGAAAAACAATTAATTATTCAATTTCATAAATCTTAAAAACAGTCTAATATGAAAAAGGAATTTTGGAGGATATCTTTATTATTTTCATTATGTATTATCATTTTTTCTTCATGTTATCGAGATATTTCATTGCGTTTAGAAGATAGAATGATTAGTGGAAATTGGTCGTTTGAGAAAGTTCGTCATTTTGAAGCAATTGACCTTGTTGGAAAGTTAGTGACCGCAGAATACAATGACATAAAAGTGAATTTTGGTAAAGATAAAACCATGGAATATAATGAGAATGGACAATTATTTAGTGGTAAATGGGATTTAAAAATTGATCGTTCGGGAGAACAAATGGATTTAGAATTAATTGCTTCATTGGTAAATGATGAAGGCGAGATTAAAACTATTGTTTGGGAAAATATAATGTTTATCAACGGTCGAATACGAGCGATTGAATACTTTGATGATGGAAGAAGAATCCGTTATTTTTTGAAAAACGAATCGTAAAAGATGGGCAAAAGTGCTTTTTAAAAACTTAGTAGAAGGGAAATGATATTATCATTTCCCTTTATTTATTCCTTATTTTTTAATAAATCGTTTTGTCGTATTTCCTGTTTTAATAAAGTAAATTCCACTTTGTAAATCACTTACATTTATTGCCGTTATTCTTGTGTTTTCAATTGATTGAGCTTTTATGAAATTTCCTAATACATTATAAATTTGAACTTCAAATGTATGAGTATTTGAAAAGAAATGGAGTTTTAATGTCTCCTCTACTGGATTCGGATAAATCTGAAAATCAGAAGCTAATTTTGTTTGTTCACAATTGATGGTGATAATATTTGAATACGTAAATTTCCCATCAAAATCGACTTGTTTTAATCGGTAAAAACCTTGTTTTGAAAAATCATGAAGAGTATTCAAAAAGTGATAATTCTGGGCTTCGATGGTTGTGCCTTTTCCTTTTAATTGACCAATTTTATTGAAATCAAATCCATCGTTTGAATATTCGATTTCAAAATGCGAATTATTTTGTTCAGAAATGGTTTTCCAATTTAATTCTACGCTTCCATTAGCTAAGCAAGTTGTATTAAAATCTGTCAATTCAATTGGCAAAACATTATTACAATTACTGCTACAATTAACGGTTGGATTGTAAGATTGATTGTTTTTATCAAATCGATATACTCGAATTGCTGGGGCAATTCCATTTGTGAAATCACAAAATCTATATCCATAATAATACAAACCTCGAGCAACTTCTTCATAATTTATTTCCTTACAAACGCCATTGTAAACTTCTTGACAACTACCAGTTCGGGTATTTCCGACAGTATCCACAAAACCTAAATTATCAACTCTATTTGCTTCCCAAATTGTGTTTTTTCGTAAAATGCAATCTAAGTTTGGATAAGGAAAACGCAAGGTATAATAATTCAATTCAAAAATTGACGTACCTTGATAACTCGTATCATAACCGCCTTTTTCGCAGAAAATACTATCTTTCATAATCTCTAAACCTTGTGCAATAAAGGTTCGAGAAATTGGTAAATAAGTCGTCGTATCATCAATTAATAAACCTGTCAAAGCAATTGCATTAGCATCGATAAAAAGTCGATTTGCGGCTTGTTTATCATATTGATTAAATAATAAATCTAACTCTACTGGATTCGTAATGTAAGCTAAAGCATTTTGAATAAAGGGCAGATATTTCGTTAAACTATCTTGATAAGTTGCCAAATAAGGCGATTCTTTCAAGAGTAAAAGCGAATGACTACATTCATGTAACCAAAAAGCAGCATCTGATGAATTATCACCAAATCCACCATCAGCTTGTTGTTGCTCAAAAGTAACTCGAATCGTTTGCCAAGCATCTTCCATCATATCGGTATCATTATGAATCAAACCGCCTAACATTCTACGAACGCCGCCTCGCTGAAATTCTGCACCTTGCCAACCAGATTGATTTGTACCAATCATTCCATTTGCATCGGGTTCGCCTCCTGAACTTACATAATCAAAAAAATCCGTCGGCATATTTGATAAAAGCGCATATTCGTCATTTTCACAAGCGGAAATACCACAATTATTATCAATCGGCGTATAAGTATTCAAAATTTGATATGCCATTGTTGATGGAGTTCCTGTTCCAACACAATTAAAACGCATCATTAAGACTCGAAATGTTCCACTCGAAGTTGCTGTCCAAACCAAACGAGAAGAACGGTCGCAATAATCATCATCAAAAGCTAAGGCATTTCCACTATTATCTAAAATCGTAATTTTAGTATCAAAAGCAGTCAAACCGCCATCGTCAGGATGCGTTGAAAAAAGAAATATTTGTCCTGCGGTTGCTGTAAATGTATAATATCGACCGCCTTTGATAGCAATTGTATTGACAGAACTACTCGGAACAGGAGATAAAACTCCTTCATCTGAACCGCCTGTACATTGTGCAATCAGTTGAATAGTGCTTAAAAAGGATAAGCTTAAAAACAAAAGTAGGATGCGTTTCATTTCAGTTATTGAAAATTTTTAGTGGAAAATAAATAAGTTTTACCTGATGATTATTCGTTCTATTGATTCTCCAATCTTTAAAAAATAAATACCTGAGTTTAGTTTTAAATTCAATTCAATATCTTTTTTATTTTCAATAGTATCTTCAAATACGATTCTTCCTAAGACATCATAAATTAAAATTGAATTAGTAACGGCTTTATCAAACTGTAAGACAATTTGTCCATTTGTTGGATTTGGAAATACAGTAAATCCATGCTTTTTAACAAAGCAATCTATTGAAATTACATTAGAATATTCAAAACTTCCGTCAAAATCAACTTGCTTTAAACGATAATAAACCGTTTCGGAATATTCATTTTTATCTTGAAAAATATAATTTGAAATGGTAGGATTTATTCCTTTTCCTTTGACGAATTCAATTTCTTTCCATTCGATTATTCCTAATTCGTCATTTGTAATTCCTACTTCTACAAAAAAACCGTGATTATTTTTTTCAGTAGCCGTTTGCCAATTCAAAAAAATTCGTTCATTTTCGCATGTCGCTTGAAAATTTATTAATTCAACAGGTAAAGGATTTGTGACGGTAATACCATTTGCTGTGAAGCTATCAAAAGTCAAAAAGTTCCCATAAGTACTTCGAGGACTTTCACAAATGAAACCAACTGCTGTAATATTGGTGAAATCCACTGCTTGAAACGTTGGTAAAATATTCGGAATAGAAAAATCATTCGCTGTTGGTGTAATAATTCCCCAACGTTTTCCTACTGTTGAGTTATTATTAAAATCATTAAGTGTAATTAAACCAACCATGTTTTCTGAAAATTCAGACATATAATAAACGCCATTCTGTCTAATTACAAAACGCATATCTAAATTTTCTCGCTTTCCTGTAACATTAATATTCAAAGAACTATTTGATGAATTATTATCAAAACCAATATCAAATAAATGCAAATTATTTAAAAACTGGTCTTTTCGCCACAAGTAAAACAGTTCAATATTTGTTGCTTCTCCATCACCTCCAGCCACTTGACACCAAAATTGGTTCGCCGAAAATCCAACATCGTTTCTCCGCATTTCGTGATTGATAGAAGTGCCTATATTAGTAAAAGAATATTTCACGCCACCATATATCTCAACTTGATTATAATTAGGTGCCGTAAATAAATTATCGCTATCAGCTGTTCCAAAACTAATTGATTGTGATAAACTATTTGCGGATAATTGAGGACTTCTATTAATGGAGAAATCTGTATCAGGTACATCAATACCTTGAAAATTTATCAGTTGACCAGAAGTCGGTATATTATAAACAAACTCAACTTGATTATCTGTACTACTTGCTACTTCATTACCTTGACTATATAGTGGTGTTATTGCTTTATCCGCAGCTAATTCGACAATTACCAAACCATCAGCAGACATTCCACTAACAGAAATTTGAAAAGTTGTCCCATCATTCGGTGTAATCTCTGTAATTATAACAGTTGTAGGATTAGCTGATCCACTTAATGTAATATCATTAGCATCAAAATTTATAATTGATTCACTAAAAACAGCAGTAAATAGAATAGGCGTATTTAAAGTCGGATCAACTTGTGTTGTTGCTTGATTTAAAGTCACCGTTGGACGATTTGCACCATTAAAAGCAACAATATTGTCGGTCGATGTTGAATGATAATTAGTATGATTGGTACTATTATGTGCCGTTAAACTATCAATGTTTAAGATGACAAAACCATTTTGTGCCAAGTCCGTAATACTGATTTCATAAGTTGTTCCATCGTTGGGTGCGAGTGATGTAATAGTTGCCGTTGTTCCATTGTCTGTTGCTGTTCCAGAAATTGTTATATCATTTGCAGTAAAATCACTGGTTGGTTCGCTAAAAGTAGCTTTATATATGATAGGTTCTATTGCTGTTACATCAGCTTGTGTTATTGCTTGATTAAGCGTTACTGTGAATTCAGAATTTGATTTAGTGAAGACTTGAAACTGATCAAATGAAAAAGTTGCACCATAACCAGTTCTATAATTATCTACTACAAAACCAACGGCTTCTACATCATCAAATGTCATTGCAAAAGGACTTGACAATGGAGTGGGAATAGAAAAATTAATTGCTGTCGGATTATAATGATACCAACGTTTGGCAGGTTGTTCTGAATTATTGAATGCATCTAATTCATAAAAACCATTGTTATACGCCATAAAATCCGAAATGTAATAATTCCCATTTTGTTTAATAACAAATCGAAAGTCTGAACCTGCACCGCTATTTTTATTGGTTCCAATATTAATGGCTAATTTCCCAATATTGACATTTGTAGCTACATCATAATTATTTAAAAATTGATCTTTCTTCCATAAAAATAATAGTTCTAAATCTGCTTCATCTGTACCTCCAGTGTGTAAATCTGCAATAAATATATCCTGTGGACCATAATTACTCAAATTGTAAGTATAACTACCAACAACTTGATTCTTGTAATCCAGCTTAACACCACCATAAAACTCTGATTGATTTTGCCCAGTTGTAAACAAATTATCACCATTTGCTACACTAAAAGGAATCAAAATATCATTGGTATTTAAGGTGAAATTTCGATTCTGTGTTACTGTTAGCGCAGGTAAATCATCACCATCAAAATTGATTAATGTGTCGCCTATTGCAGGTACTGCGGTTGTAGCAGTTGAAAGCCACCATGCAGGCGAATTTGCCGCCGTAAACTCCTGTGTAGCCGCATATTTTGGTGTTGTCCAATAATCTTGATTATAATTTTCTAAAATCCCCCAACTTCCCCATTTAGAGGGAACACCCATTGAAGAAAAAACAGCAAATAGTTCACCGCCTGCTATTTTCCATCGTTCATAATACTCTTGATATAATACTTTCATTTTATCTGAGCGATTAGCAGCAATGAGCTTAGCCGTCAAAGCATCATTGTTTTCTGCACCTAAATATCCCGATAAATGTTGTCCCCCTTCATAAGCAATCAGTGAAACACCACGACTTTTAGTTATTTCCGCTTGTAATCTGCAACCTTCCATTACATCAGATAAAGCATCTTCACACCAAATTAAAATAGAATCAACTGACATATTTGCTATGCTATCTGCAGTAGTAGGATCGCCTAAAAAATTACCAAAATAAGGAGCAATAGAAAAGGCATCCGTAGATTGATATGTGTTGTTATAATCTAAAATTTGCTGGCTCCACGAAGTATTAAAATTTTGCCATGCTATGACTCTTTCTAATTGAGATAAACCACCAAAAACAGTTTCGAAAATATTGAAAATTTCTACCGAACGTTTTGCATGAAAATAGGCTTGTGCCTCATAACTGTTTGTACTTAAGTTTTGTGCTAAACCTTGTGCAGAAGCATAGGGTGCTTGCGCAAATAAACCATTCCAAACCTCGTTGGAATATTCGACATAAATATCTAAATTACTATCGAGGTTATCTCTGAATAAGGTTGCTAACTGGGTTATATAATTATCATCCGCTTGATGCGGAATACAAATCCAAACATTTTTTTGTAGTAGATTTGCCAAAGCGATCATATATTCTGGGGCAACACCATTGATGCCGCCTTGCGTTTGTGAAGTCGTTAGGGTTCGATCTGTCCAAGTTTGTACATTACTATTATTCGTTCTGCCCCAATCCATAAAACGAAGGGTAGAAAAATCTGTCCAAGTATTTAAGAAGTTAGGATGAAAAGGTTCGGTTTGATAAGTGTTTTCAAAGCCAGGCATTATTAATCGAATATTTTTCAAGTAATCGCCTGTACCATTTGGATCCGTTTCCCAAATGTGCACCCAAATACCACTTGTCCCATCGGCTACTTCCAATTGAATATGTCCAGGCGCAACATGTATTGTATCCGTTACATCACCATTAAAATCAAAACTTCCTTCGCCTTCATAATATAAATTATAAGTCCCAATAGGTTTTGTTGTTACATTATCCAACATAACAGTTGCGGCAAAATGATTAGCAGGCAAACTCGTTACCCAACCTAAATTATCTGTAGGTAAAGGATTTCCTGTTCCAAATGTGCAACCAACACATTGCGAAATCCATCCTCTGGAACATTTCATCGCATCTACAAAAACATATTCTTCGCTCCATGAAGTAATTCCAGCGAGGTTGATACCTAAAGGTGTATTTTGATTATTTTGTGCTTCTGTATTAAAGAATATTAGAAAAAATATTATCGTAAAACTTAGTTTTTTAAACATCATTGCTTTTATTAATCAGAGGTGAAAGTCTTGTAAACTATTTGTTTTATTGTATTAAAATGCGTTCCATCTTATTATTAATTTTTATAAAATAAACACCATTATTTAATTTCAAATCTAATTGTATT
This sequence comes from uncultured Saprospiraceae bacterium, assembly GCA_964513525.1. Taxonomy (GTDB): domain Bacteria; phylum Bacteroidota; class Bacteroidia; order Chitinophagales; family Saprospiraceae; genus CAWVWD01. The sequence continues at coordinate 22,266 of CAZEOC010000001.1, forward strand.
TCCTTTTTATTGTCAATAAAATCTTCAAACACGATACGTCCTAAGGCATCGATAATTAGAATTGAATTAGAAACAGTCTTATCAAACTGTAAGGTGATTTGTCCGTTTGTTGGATTTGGGAATATTGTAAATCGATGCTTTTTATCAAAGCAATTTGCTGAAATCGTATTAGAATATTCAAAATTTTCATTAAAATCAACTTGCTTTAAACGATAATAAACTGTTTCGGAATATTCATTTTTATCTTGAAAAAGATAATTTGAAATGGTATAAGTAGTTCCTTTTCCTGATATAATTTCAAATTCATTCCATTCAATGGTTTTCAATTCATTATTCATAATACCTAATTCGACAACAAAATGTGAATTATTAAATTCAGCAGTTGTTTGCCATATCAATTCTATATTTCCATTATTACAAATTGCTTGAAACTTCGTTAATTCTACTGGTAAAACTGCTTGATTGAATTCATAAGCGCCGATATCAAAACTATTATGAAATGGTCGAGCTGTACCAATAAAATCGGAAGTAATTCCATAGACAGTTAAGTCTTGTCCAGCGTCAATTGTTGGGGAATTTGATTGTAATGAAAAGTCGTTATTTGTTGTATCTGTGAAATGTACAGGTAATGCCCAACGATTAAAATAATTATTTTGTATCGTTCCATTTACACCCGAAGCTAATCGAATGAAAGCATCTTGTCCTGTTAGATAAGTCGCATCATTTTCATAGGTTTCATAAGATTGTGGCTTAATGATTAGGTTATTAATAAATATATTTTCAAGCGTTTCATCACTGTAGATTCGCATTCCATCATCACCTGGATTATAAATCGTATTATTAAAATAATAGAAACGAGTATTGGCTAAAGTTGCCCGATCATCTGCAAAAATTCCGATACCATCTACATTTGAAATTACATTATTGTAAATCTTATTGTTACCGCTACCAAAGAGATTTATTCCGGAGCCTTTTCCTTTTAGAATGTAATTATTATAACAATCTCCCGAAGTACCTGCACCAATTACTAAACCTACATTTTGATAAATCTCTTCCTCTATTGCAAAATTGGTAATCTGATTATTATAGATTTTACAATCTTCAACTGCACAACCAACTTGTATTCCGTCCCAACCTGTGCTATCAATAATATTATTATAAATTTCGATATGCTTAATATCGTGTGGATAAAGTGTTGTTGATTGACCGCTACAATAAGTATTGTAACCAGTGTAGTAAGTATGTCCAATATATAAACCTTCTCCACCTGTATGATGAATATAATTATCGTGGATTTTGACGTTTTGCATCAAGAAACTATCTCTATTTGTGGATAAATCACAGACAGGATCGGATTTACACATAATTCCTGCAAAATCCGTATTGGTTATTTCAATTTTTTCAATTTCAAAATCAGTTGTTTTATTGGTTAATACCAATCCACTATTTGAGAGTGTTCCGTCTAATTTGATTCCATAATTAATATTAACATCGCCTGTGCCTGTTAACTTGAAATATTTAGAATTTTCAAATTGAATATCGAATTTATAGAAATTATTTCCGATAACGGCTTGACCGCCACAATTGATAAAGGTGATATAATTTAAAGAATCGCCTACAAAGTTTTCTAATCTCAAATATGGTCGTTTACCTCCTTCGATGCATACTGTATCACCACCTTGTACACCCAATGTACTTCCGTCTGCTCGAACTATTTGATTCCCCAAAGTAAAATGACAGCCACAATCTAATACTGCACAAGGAGAACAATCTCCACCGCAATCAATTCGTGTTTCGTTGCCATTCTGAATACCATCGAAACAAGTTTCACAAGTTCCATCATCTATAGTTGCTGTCGAGGTATAATTATATGCTGCTAAATCTGTACAACCCGCGGCACAAGGAGAACAACTTCCGCCACAATCTATACTTGTTTCATCACCATTTTGAATTCCATCAGAGCAAGTCAAACAAGTTGTACTAATAGTTGCTTTTGCATTATAATTATGTGCATTTATGAGCATACAACCCATGATATCAGTAGTAGTAGGTGTTTCATAAGCACCAATATCATAAGCAATACCATAAGCACGGGCAGAATCTCGAAAATCATTTAAAATGCTAAATTGATCAACATTCAAACCACTATCAATAGCAGGGGAATTTGGTAATAATGAATAATCATCATTAGCAATATCGGTGAATTGAATATTGGTTAAACTCGTATCAAAATAATTATTGCTTACTACATAGTCCACCTCATCCCAAGCAAAAATATAAGCATCATTACCAACTGCACTTGTATTATCATTTTCATAAATGTCATAAGCACCAGGGTTAACGATTATATTATTGAATATTTTATTGTCGGTAGAACGAGTACTGTAGGTACGAATTCCATCAGTTTTTGGACTTACGATTGTATTATTAATAAAATCAAATCCTTTTCCAGGAATCGTATTATTATCATTACAAAAAATACCATAGACTCGTTGATTTGGATCTGTGGGATAATAGTTTTGACCAGCATTAATAATTACATTATTATATAAAATATTACCACCTAAACCAAATACGGCCATTCCATTACCCATTCCATCTTTTATAAAGTTATTATAACAAAGTCCAGTTGTACCGCCTCCGATTTGAATACCCGAAGTTTGTCCACCAACTTTTTCTAAACCGTAATGCGTAATTTTATTATCATAAATTTCAATATCATTTGTACCGCAGCCAACTTGGATTCCATCCCAACCTGTACTATCAATGATATTATCATAAATTCTTAGGTTTTCAATATTATGTGGATTAACCAGAATTGTTTCACCATTGCAAGTGAGTTCTCGACCATTGTAGAAGCTATAGCCTAAATACATTCCTTCTCCTTCCGTATGATGAATATAGGTATCGTGAATAGATATATTTTTCATTACAAAATTTTCACGCCAAGTATCGCTATTACAACTTGGATCTGTCTTACAAAAAATACCTGCAAAATCGCTTCCGCTTATTTCTACCTGCTCTATTTCAAAATCAGAACTTGTACCGCCTATTCCAAAAGCACTACCAGAACCTGTTCCAGTAAGTTCTATTCCATATTTGATATTAAGATTGCCTGCTCCAGTAAATTTAAAATAGGTACAATTAACTAAGGTTAAACCATAGTAGAAATTATCATTTCCAATTTCTACTTGTCCACCACAATTCATGAAAACGATTGGATTTCCTTCCGAGCCTGACCAATCTCTAAGTTGCAAATGATTTCGCCAACCATTTCCCAGACAAATCGTATCTCCTGCAGTATAGGTATAACTAGAACCATTCGCAAAAGTGACGGTAGAATCTAAAGTCACGGTACAATTGCAGTTTTGTGCAATTGCCGGTATAGTTGTTAAGAGTATAACAATTAAGTTAATTAATGTATTTCTCATATTTGTATTACTAAAAGATGTAGATAAAGACATTGATAATGTCGTATTTTGTGTAACAAAAATAATATATCAATATGAAACTTTGGCAAAAAGATTTTTCGATTAATAAATTAGTAGAAGAATTTACAATCGGACAAGATAATGTACTGGATTTGCAGCTGGCGAAATATGATGTGATTGGTACAATGGCGCATATTAAAATGCTACAAAAAATTGGTTTATTAAGAACAGAAGAATTGGAAATATTGACTTTGGAATTGAATACAATTCTGAAAGATATTGAAAATGGTAATTTCACCATTGATAAAAATGTGGAAGATATTCATTCACAAGTAGAATTTTTATTGATTGATAAATTAGGCGATATTGGTAAAAAAGTTCATGCTGGACGCTCAAGAAATGACCAAGTTTTAGTGGATTTGCGTTTGTTCTTCCGAGCAGAATTGAAAGAAGTCGTGGAATTAGTTGCTGCCTTATTTGAAGGTTTACAAACGCAAAGTGAAGCGTATAAAAATGTTTTGATACCTGGTTATACACATACACAGATTGCGATGGTTTCGTCTTTTGGTTTATGGTTTGGTGCTTATGCGGAATCTTTGGCGGATGATTTACAGCAACTTTTGGCGACTTACAAAACCGTGAATCAAAACCCGTTAGGTTCTGGTGCTGGTTACGGAAGTTCCTTTCCATTAGATAGAAAACACACGACCGAAACTTTGGAATTTGATGATTTGAGTTACAATGTCATTTATGCTCAAATGGGCAGAGGGAAAACAGAATTATCATTTGCTTTTGCTTTGTCGATGTTGGGAAATACGTTGAATAAATTCGCTGCGGATGTTTGTTTGTACAATTCTCAAAACTTCGGATTTTTAAAATTACCAAAAGAATATACAACGGGTTCGAGCATAATGCCGCACAAGAAAAACCCTGATGTTTTTGAGTTAATTCGCTCAAAAACGAATCAATTACTGACCCTGCCAACGAATGTGGCGATGATGACAAGTAATTTGACTTCAGGTTATCACCGTGATTTTCAGCTATTGAAAGAAGCCATTTTTCCTGCGATTCAAACGGCAAAACAATGTTTAGAATTGACTGCATTTGTGATTCCAAAAATTACAGTAACGGAAGGACTGTTGGATGATGCGAAGTATAAATATTTGTACAGTGTAGAGGAAGTAAATAAAAAAGTATTAGCTGGAACGCCATTTAGAACGGCTTATCAAGAAGTCGGTGCAGCGATTGAAAGTGGGCGTTTTGACCCTGAAACAGAAATTAATCATACGCATGAAGGAAGTGTTGGCAATCTTTGTAATGCGGAAATTAAACAGAAATTTGATAAGATTCTGAAACAGTTTTGATTTGTAAAAGTGAGGATTTGACTTAAATTTGTTTTTAATTTAAAACCAATATGCTGATTATTGAGTTTAAACGGGACCTTATTAATAAGGAATTAAAAAATCCCTTACCTTTACCACGTGAAGAACTTAGAACAACTTTTAGAATTATACAAAAAGGACGAAAGAACGTCGAAGATTGCCAAAGCAATAGAACAAACGAAAGCAAATCCGACTGTGCCTGCACGTTTTTTATTGCAGAATATGAAAGGTGGAATTGAGCCATTTGCGATTGCGGGAACGTATCAAGCAACGCCTTCTTTTCACTTGATTGTAGCAATTGATAAAGAAGAAGCGGCATATTTTCAAAATACTTTAAATAATATTTTTGGAAAAAAAACAATTCATTTTTTCCCAGACTCTTTTAAACGACCTGCGGAGTTTAAAGATGTTGAAAATCATAACGTTCTACTAAGAACCGAAACGGTTAATAAAGTCAATAATTCAAAATCAAGAGGTGAAATTATTGTTACTTACCCAGAAGCATTATTCGAAAAAGTTGTTGCACCGAAGGTTTTGAACGAAACCAAAATCGAGATAAAGAAAGGCGAAAGTTTAGATGTTGATACAATTTTGGAAGTCTTGATTGAATATGGTTTTGAGCGAGTGGATTTTGTCTATGAACCAGGACAGTTTTCGATTCGAGGTGGCATCGTTGATATTTTCTCTTACGGAAACGATATGCCGTATCGAGTAGAATTATTCGATGAAGAAATTGAAAGTATTCGAGTTTTTAATCCTTTAGACCAATTGTCTTTGAGGAATATTAGTGAAGTGACGATAATTCCAAATATTCAGACAGAATTTAAGCAAAGTCAGAAAATTTCGTTGTTTAAAATATTACCAACTAATACAGCCATTTGGATTAAAAATGTTCAAAATCTGATTGATAGATTACAAATTTGTTTTGATAATGCAGCAGATTTTGCAGCAAATTTGACGGAAGCAGACACAACTGAATCCGCTAAAATTATGCACGAAAGAGCGTTTATCTTACCAAATGTGGTGATGGATGAAGTGACAAATTATGCTGTTTTTGAGATTGCAAAGTCTTCTTATTTTGAATTTAAAGGCGATGTTGGTGTAACGAATCTTGAATATGAGTCGAAGCCGCAACCGAGTTTTAATAAGAATTTTGCCTTATTAATAAATGACTTGAATGAGAATACAAAAAACAACATTACGAATTATCTCTTTACCGAAAATCCTCGTCAGATTGAGCGATTCTATCGCATTTTTGAAGACTTAGATGCAAATGTTGTTTTTCATCCAATTAATCAAGCGATTCACAAAGGATTTATTGATTTAGATTTGAAAGTTGCTTGTTATACCGACCATCAAATTTTTGACCGTTTCCATAAGTATAAATTAAAATCTGGATTTACTAAATCACAAGCTTTAAATATAAAGTTGTTGCGAGAGCTTCAACCTGGCGATTATGTTACGCATATTGACCACGGAGTTGGGAAGTATTCTGGTTTAGAAAAAATCAATATTAATGGACATAAACAGGAAGCAGTTCGCTTGATTTATAAAGACAATGATTTGCTTTATGTAAGTATTAATTCCTTACATAAAATTTCCAAATACGTCGGGAAAGAAGGTAAAACGCCAAAGGTTTATAAATTAGGAACAGACGCTTGGACGAACCTAAAAACTCGTACGAAGAAGAAAGTTAAAGATATTGCTGGTGAATTAATCAAATTATACGCCAAACGAAAAGCGGCAAAAGGTCATGCTTTTCCACCAGATAATTGGTTACAATATGAATTAGAATCTTCTTTTATTTATGAAGATACACCAGACCAAGCAACGGCAACTCAAGCCGTAAAAGAGGATATGGAAAAACAATATCCGATGGATAGATTGGTTTGTGGTGATGTTGGTTTTGGAAAGACAGAAGTAGCAATTCGTGCCGCATTCAAAGCAGTTACAGATAATAAACAAGTCGCAATTTTAGTCCCAACTACGATTTTAGCATTGCAACACGCAAAAACGTTTAAAGAACGTTTATCAGAATTTCCGGTAACGGTAGATTTTGTAAATCGTTTCAGAACAACAAAGGAAAAAAATGCGATTTATAAACGTTTGGAAGCAGGCGAAATTGATATTTTAATTGGAACGCATGCTATTTTAAATAAAAAGGTCAAGTTCAAAGATTTAGGTTTATTGGTTATTGATGAAGAACAGAAATTTGGTGTTGCTGCTAAAGAAAAACTACGAGGTTTCAAAGTCAATGTAGATACTTTGACGCTTACTGCGACACCGATTCCGAGAACTTTACAGTTCTCTTTAATGGCTGCTCGTGACCTTTCGGTTATTAATACTGCTCCACCAAATAGACAACCGATTCATACTGAAGTTCGAGTATTTGATGGCGATTTGATTCGAGATGCGATTTATTACGAAACTATGCGAGGCGGACAAGTTTATTTCTTGCACAATCGAGTGAAATCGTTACCCGAAATGCGAGGAATGATTCAGCGACTTTGTCCAGATATTGATATCGGAATGGCACACGGACAAATGACACCGAAGGATTTGGAATCAACTTTGGTAGATTTTATTGATAGAAAATATGATGTTTTGGTTTGTACGAATATTATTGAAACTGGTTTGGATATTCCAAATGCCAATACGATTATGATTAATAATGCACATCATTTTGGATTAAGTGATTTGCATCAATTACGTGGTCGAGTTGGTCGTTCTAATAAGAAAGCATTTTGTTATTTGTTAGCACCACCAATTTCAGTTTTGCCGCCAGATTCTCGTCGTCGTTTAGTTGCGATTGAAGAATTTTCTGACTTAGGAAGTGGATTGAATATCGCCATGAAAGATTTAGATATTCGTGGTGCTGGAAATATTTTAGGTGGCGAACAAAGTGGTTTTATTTCGGATATTGGTTACGAAACGTATCAAAAAATCTTAGATGAAGCGATTCAAGAATTGAAAGAAAGTAAATTCAAAGATTTATTCAAAGAAGAAGTTCAAAAGGAAGGGAAATTTGTGCGTGATGTACAAATTGATACTGATATTGAAATGTTAGTGCCTGATAATTATATCAATTCGATTCAAGAACGATTGCGTTTTTATACGGAATTGGATAATTTGAAAACAGACGAAGAAGTCAAAGTATTTGCTCAAAAAATTATTGACCGTTTTGGTCCTTTACCTCGTGCTGTGAAGGAATTGTTTAATGGATTGAAGCTACGTTGGTTATGTAAGGATTTAGGCTTTGAACGCCTGATTCTGAAAAGTAATAAACTCCGTTGTTACTTTGTCTCTAATCCACAATCGCCATTTTACGAAAGTGAATTATTCCAGAAAGTAATTATGTATGTCAACGGAAAAGGCGATAGCAAAATGGGGTTCAAAAAATCTGGAAATTACTTTATGTTAATTAGAGAAGGCGTTCGAGATATGACAGAAGCGAAAAAAGTATTGAAAGATATTTTAGAAGGCGTGAAGTAATTTTTAGAGTTATGGTTTAAGTTATCGGACACCTTAAAGGTGTCCGATAACTCAGTATTATTGAAAATATGGAAAAATTAGATAAAAGAACGTTCAGAGAATTAATGAAATTAGCATTAATTACGTCTCCTTTTATGGCGATTTACGGACTTTCGCCTGTTTATATTTTTACAAATATTCCGACTACCTTATTTTTGAAAGGAATCATGTTTGTAACAATTGGAGCTTTTACAATTTGGTCTTTCAATATTTTTCTACTTAACTCAGGAAGATTCAAATTAAAACAACGCTATGCAATTAGTTATCTGCTAACAATTACTATGATTGCATTCATGTCCGTTATGCCTGAAACCATAATTAAAAGACCTTATGAGATTAATAATTTTCATCCATTCTTAGCAAGTTTTGCAATCAATACTTTGGTGCTAATTATTATTCAAGGTCGAATTGTGAAATTGGCGAAAGATAAGGCAGAGCAAGAAATTCAAGCTTTGAAGATTAAAAATATGGAAGCACAGCAAAACTTGCTGATGCGACAATTTCAACCTCATTTTTTGTTTAATGCTTTGAGTACCTTGAAATCATTAATGAATTCTAATATAGAAGAAGCAGAAGAATATTTATTAAAACTATCCAGTTTTTTAAGGTTTTCAGTGGAAGTGAATAATGAAACCGTTGTTGCATTAGAAAAAGAATTAGAGTTTACGCAGTATTATTTAGATATGCAGCAAATTCGTTTTGAAGGTGCTTTATTCTGTGATATTAAAGTAGATAAATCATTATTGAAAATGAAAATCCCTGTTTTTGCTTTACAATCTTTAGTGGAAAATGCAATTAAACATAATGGTTTTTCGGTTGAAAGTCCTCTTTATATAACTATTAAAGGTATCGGACACCTTGAAGGTGTCCGATACCTATACATTCAAAATAATAAAATTCCAAAAACACAATTCAACTCTACTAAAACAGGTCTAAAAGCTTTGAATAAGCGGCATGAAATGATAACCAATGAATCAATTGAAATTATTGATACAGAAAATGAATTTAAAGTTATTTTGAAATTAACCTAAGTTAAAGGAAATGAAAATAATTATTATTGAGGACGAAAAACATATTGCAACCGATTTGGTGAATACATTGAAAGCAGTTGGTTCTGATATTGAAATTGTTGAAGTATTAAATTCGGTCGCAACCGCTGTTTCTTTTTTTAATAATAAAATTGAAGCAGATTTAATTTTTTCAGATATTCAATTGGGTGATGGTTTGAGTTTTGAAATCTATGAACAATTGAATATTAATATTCCAATTATATTTTGTACTGCTTATAATGAGTACGCTTTAGAAGCTTTCAAAACAAATGGGATTGATTATGTTTTGAAACCTTTCAGTCGAAAAACGATTCGTTTAGCTTTAGAGAAATACGAACAACTTAAAACACAATTTGAAACGCCTAAAAATGATTATGCGGCACTAATGCAACTTATTACGCAGCAAAATCAAAATACTCCACCTACAAAACCAAAGTCAATCATTGTCAAAAAAGGCGAACACTATATACCAATTGATTTTAATCAAATTGCGTTGTTCTATGTAGAAGACAGCTACACTTTTGCCCATACTTTTGAAAAAAAACGATATTTGGTAAGTCAAAAATTAGAGCAATTAGAAACTGATACTGGAAACAATTTTTATCGAGCAAATCGCCAATTTTTAGTTAATAGAAAAGCTATTAAAGACGCTGTTCAATATTTTAATCGAAAATTATTAATCAATTTGACTTTCCCGTTTAAAGAACAAATTACAGTGGGGAAATTAAAAGTGACGGATTTTTTGAGTTGGTTAGCGAAATAGGTATAAAAGGTATCGGACACCTTCAAGGTGTCCGATACCTTGCGGCGTACGTTAACCCACGAAATCTCAAAATTTATTAATATATTTGGTTATAGATTAATAAAACAATCCCAATTCCTATGTCTAAAATCGATTATCATGCAAAGCTACTCCCAAATCAATGTTATCATATTTATAACCATGCTGTTGGAACAGAAGATTTATTCAAAGAATTAAGAAATTTCAACTACTTTTTAGAGAAATGGCATCAGTATATTTCACCTTATTTTGCTAATTATGCTTACTGTCTAATGCCAAATCATTTTCACTTTTTATCTAAAACAAGACCACTTGATGATAGAATTCTTGATAAGATTGCCAAAGAAAATACTAAGAAAGCAAGTGCTTTTTTAGAAGGAGATATTCCAATAAAAGTATTTTACGAAAGTCAATTTCAAAGATTATTTTCTACTTACTCCAAAGCAATTAACAAACAAGAAAAAAATCGTTACGGTAGCCTTTTTAAAGCAAAATTCAAACGGACTTTAGTTAAAACAGAACCTGATTTTTTATATTATCTACAATATATTCACCACAATCCTATTCATCATGGGTTTGCAGAAGATTATTTAGATTGGGATTATTCTACTTATTTTCTTTATCACGATAATATTGATGTTGAAAATTTATCTAAAGAACCTGTTTTAAAATTGTTTAAAAACGGCAACAATTTAGAAGAATTTATCGATTCTCATAAAGATTTTAAAGACAATTTTCGAGCGAAGTAATTTTATAAAATGTATTACGTATTTGTATTAGGTATCGGACACCTTGAAGGTGTCCGATACCTTTTATATTTTTTGTCCACTTCATCTATCTTTTTGTCCATTTCACCATTTTTCTCATTTTTTCCATTTCAATTATCCTCCATATTTACATCATAATTAATCAATCAAAAAATTGTGATGAAAGTATTATTAGTAACAATATTGGTTTTAGGTGTAATCGCGATTAATGCTTCAAGCGATTACGAATTATCAGATAATCAAGTCGATTGGTTTAAAGGAGAATGGTTAGCATCCGACTTTGACAATAGTACTATCAAAATTTATAAAGCTAAAAATGGATTTTGGTATGGAAAAATATTGACCTCTGACAATCCTGAATTTGTCGATAAATTGATACTTAAAAAGGCAACTTATGATACCAAAAAAGCGGCTTTAGTTGGTACAATTTATCATCCTGAATTATTGGTTTCTATCCATGCAACTTTAACAAAAGAAAAAGAAAAAAAATTGAAATTGGTTGGAACGAGATTTCTAATGACAAAGACTTTCTATTGGACAAGAAAGAATTAAGTAAGTGGACAAATTAAGCACTCAATCAAAATTATAAATAAATGAAATATAGAATTTTTTCAGTTTTAATAATGACCATTTTTATGGTGGAATTATCTGCTCAAGAAGCACAAAGTTATAGTTTGGAACAAGCCGTTTCAACAGCTATAACGAATAATAAATCTATCAAATCTGCTTTGTTAGATAGAGAAATAAATAAATATAAAAAGGGCGAATTAAATGCTGCTTTGTATCCAACAATTAATGGAAGTGCAGGAATTAATCACTTTATAGATATGCCACAGCAGTTTTTACCAGCAAGTTTTTTGAATCCTCAAGCTCCCGAAGGTGATTTAGTTGGTTTGGAGTTTGGTGTTCCAAATTCAGCAAATGTAGCGGTTTCTGCTCAATGGTTGATTTATAATCAAGCGGTATTTACAGGTTATAAATTATTAAAAACACAATCGGAAATGACAGAAATTTCGATTGAGAAACAAAAAGATGAAGTTGCTTATTCGGTAACTCAATTATACTACGGAATTGCTTTTGCAAAAGAACAAAAAAAGCTATTGAGTGAAAACGTGATGAGTTTGGACAAACTATTAAAAATAGTGGAAAGCAATTATAAAAATGGTTTGATTACAAAGGTAAATGTCGATAAAGTAAAAGTAAATAAAACGAATTTAAAAAGTCAAGTTGACAACTTATCAATGGTAATTCAAACACAAGAAAATTTCTTGAAAATGTTGATGGGTTTTCCAATTGAAACAGTCATTGTCTTGACAGATGAGTTTGAAGGGAATTCTATGGAACGTATTGTGAAAATGGATATTCAGCCAAGTAAGACAACGGATTATCAGTTGATGTTGAAACAATTGGAAATGTCAGAATTGGAGCGAGAAACAATCAAAGCAAATTATTTACCGAGTGTTGGCTTAGCCTACAATTATCAATACAATTGGCAAAGTAATGAATTGAGCGAATTGTTTAGTACTGATTTGAAATATCCGCAGCAGTCAATTGGATTACAAGTAAATGTTCCAATTTTTGATGGTCGAAAAAATGAGTTTAAACTTCATCAGAACAAAGTTAAAACCCTGCAATTACAGCAAAAAACAGATTATTTATCGGATAAAATAACAGTTGACGTAACTAATGCTCAATTGAAATACAATCAAAATATTGAAGCAATTAAAGTACGCGCAGAAAATTCAAAAGTGGCTCAATCAGTTCTTGACCAAACAACTTTTGAATACCAACAAGGCATCATTTCTTTAACAGAAGTTATCAATAGCGAAACAGCATTAAGAGAAGCACAAACGCAGTATTTATCAGCAGTTTCTAATGCTTTGAATGCTTTATTAGATTATAAAAAAGTAACAAACGAATTATAAAATAAAAATCATGATTAAAAAAATAATATTTTCAGTAATTGGAGTTGGATTAGTTGCTTTAGCAGCAATACAATTATATGGTAATAAACAAGAAATCAACGAAGCAGCAACTTATAAAGAAGAGATTGGGAATATTCCTGTAGAAATCATGGAAGTAACTGCTGAAAAAGTAAACCAAAAATTAAAATTCACAGGAACTTTTCAACCATTCAAAGAGGTGAACTTTGGAGCAGAAACACAAGGTAAAATTGTTCAAGTGTATGTGAATGAAGGAGATTATCTAACAGCAGGAAGAACAATTGCTAAGATTGATGACGGAATGTTACAGTTACAATTGCAAAGTCAAGCCAATCAAAAATCAGTTTCACAAGTA
>CAZEOC010000002.1:0-29751 GCA_964513525.1 uncultured Saprospiraceae bacterium
CAGGTGAAATCAAAATATCCTGATGCTATTTTATTGTTTCGAGTAGGTGATTTTTATGAAACTTTTGGCGATGATGCGGTTACCGCTGCTGGTGTTTTAGGTATCGTTTTGACAAAGCGAAATAATGGTGGAAGTCAAGTGCCTTTGGCAGGTTTTCCATATCATTCGATGGATTTATATTTGCCTCGTTTGGTTCGTGCTGGTTATCGTGTAGCAATTTGTGAACAATTAGAAAAACCGAGTAAAGAAAAGAAAATCGTTCGTCGAGGCGTGACAGAAGTCGTTACACCAGGAATTGCGATTAGTGACCAACTGTTAGATGTTCGAACGAATAACTTTTTAGCTGGAATTCATTACGGTAAACGTGGACAAATGGGTGTTGCCTTTTTGGATATTTCGACTGGTGAGTTTTTGGTGAGTGAAGGCGATGAGCAATATATTGACAAATTATTACAGAGTTTTTCTCCCTCAGAAATTATCTTTTCTAAAAGTAGAACGAAAGAGTTTGAATCAAAATTCGGTTCTAAATTTTATACTTATCCGATTGAAGAATGGGTTTTTATGAGTGATTATACTCGTGAAAAATTATTAGAACAATTTGAAGTACAAACGCTAAAAGGTTTTGGAATTGAAGCCTTAGAATTAGCACAAGTTGCGGCAGGTTCGGTTTTGCATTATGTCGCAACAACAGAAAATACGAATCTAAAACACGTTGCTTCTATTGCTCGAATTGAGCCTGACCGTTATGTTTGGCTCGATAGATTCACGATTCGAAATTTAGAATTGATTTATAGTTCACACGAAACCGGAACGCCTTTAATTTCGATTTTGGATAAAACGGTTTCACCTATGGGTGCGAGATTATTAAAAAAATGGGTTGTTTTACCATTAAAAAGTCGTCAACCGATTGAATCTCGTTTGGACATGGTCGCTCACTTTTTAGATAATGTTGCTACTTCACAAGATATTGAACACTATATTCAACAAATTGGAGATATTGAACGCTTGATTTCTAAAGTGCCATTAGGAAAAATTAATCCTCGAGAAGTTGTACAATTGAAACGTGCTTTGACGGCAATTGAACCGATTAAAACAATATTACAAAATAGTAATAATCCGAATTTGCAACGCATTGCAGAACGCATCAATTTGTGTGCAATTATTCGAGATAAAATTGCGACAGAAATCGTAGAAGAACCGCCTGTCAATTTAGCGAAAGGAAAAGTGATGCAAGATGGCGTTTCCGCTGATTTGGATGAGTTGCGAAATTTGATTGGAAATAGCAAGGAACATTTAGTTCAAATACAACAAACGGAAGCAAGTCGAACAGGAATTGATAATTTAAAAATTGGGTTTAATAATGTGTTTGGTTATTATTTAGAGGTAACGAATAAATACAAAAACAAAGGTTTAATTCCCGATAATTGGGTAAGAAAACAGACTTTGACGAATGCAGAACGCTACATTACAGATGAGCTTAAAGTCTTAGAAACCAAAATATTAGGTGCAGAAGAAAAGATTTTAGCCTTAGAGGAAAAGTTATTTTCGGCTTTGGTCGAAACCTTGAATGATTATATTTCACCAGTTCAATTAAATGCGACTTTAATCGCTCAAGTTGATTGTTTGTTGTCATTTGCAAAAGTGGCTCAACGCAATAATTATACAAAACCAGAAATCACAGATGACTTAACGATAGAAATTACACAAGGTCGTCATCCCGTGATTGAACAGCAATTAGAAATTGGAGAAGAATATGTTCCAAATGATGTTTATTTGGATAATGAATCGCAACAAATTTTGATTATTACTGGACCAAATATGTCGGGTAAATCTGCGATTTTACGTCAAACAGCTTTGATTTCTTTGATGGCTCAAATGGGTTGTTATGTACCTGCACAAGCTGCCAAATTGGGTTTAGTTGATAAGGTTTTCACGAGAGTTGGTGCATCGGATAATATTTCGTCAGGCGAATCGACCTTCATGGTAGAAATGAACGAAACGGCAAGTATAATGAATAATGTGTCAGAACGAAGTTTGATTTTGTTGGATGAAATTGGTCGAGGAACGAGTACTTATGATGGAATTTCTATCGCTTGGTCAATCGCTGAATTTCTACACGATAACGGAATGGCAAGACCTAAAACACTTTTCGCAACGCATTATCATGAATTGAATGAATTAGAAGAGAAATTTCCACGAATTAAAAACTTCAATGTTGCGACAAAAGAAATTGGTCAGAAAGTAATTTTCTTACGTAAATTACAACAAGGCGGAAGTCATCACAGTTTCGGAATTCATGTTGCAAAAATGGCAGGAATGCCACGAAGCATCGTCGAAAGAGCCGCCAATATTCTAACGCAATTAGAACAAAAATCTATTGATAATAACGATATGAATGCCAAAGTAAAAGGGATTCAACAGCCGCAACCGCAACTTCAATTATCTATTTTCGATACAGTTGATGAAACGGCAGGAAAACTAAAAGAAGCTTTATTAGATATTGATGTAAATCGAATGACACCAATTGAATGTATGTTGAAATTGAGTGAGTTAAGTAAGTTGGTGAAGGAGTAAGGAAATTATTCAGTATCTAACTCGAAGTCAGATACTGAATATAAATTGATTATTCAACAATTACCTTTTTAGTAACAAATTGCCCTTCAATTTCGAATCTCACCAAATACAAGCCTTTCGATAAATTCGTCAAATCAATTTGATTATTATTAATAGAATTAAATTGTTTTACGGTTCTTCCTAAAACATCTAAAATAGAAATTTGACTTGGTGTTTTTTCTGTTTCAAAATAAACTAAACCTGTTGTTGGATTTGGCATAATTTGCAAACTAATTCTATTTTGAATTTGCTTACTGGTAGAAACAAATGGCGGCAAATTACCATTCGGAACACAAAAACTAATCGTAGCTGTACTTCCAAAATTTCCATTGACGATTCCTTGTTGTACATTATTATAAACGACTTCAAAAGAACCTGCAGCAGAGCCAAAACCGCCAACTAATCCATCTCCAAAAGAGTCTTCTATAATTGCTTCGTAGCAACCATCAGGTAAACATAAATCTTCTACTAATAAAACATTTTCGTATTGAGCACCTGTAATTTGAGTTGAACTCAACTGAAAAACCGTATTTCCAGAGTTTGTTTCTTTTATTTTATAACTAATTTCTTCTGGATAAGCATCTGTTAATAAATTAATCTGTATGCCATTATTATCATTAGCGATAACAATATTTTGGGTAATCGAATTATCAGAATTATCTTCATCTGTTACATTAGGAATAGAAATATTCACATCTAAAGTAATGTTTCCAACTGGCAAAGTAACCGAAGGTAAATCAATCGTTGCACTTTGGAATATGGTCAAATTACCTGTCCATTGTATCGTTTGAGCAGGATAAGTTCCATATTGATAAGTTATATCTAACTGTGAAATGGAATTACTACCAAAGTTTTGGACTTGAATCTGTGGATATTGTGCAGTACCGCAATCCAAGAAACCTATCAAGTCAATAATTTTAAGATTATCTACAAAATTGGTCGTAGACATATATCGTCCGTCTAAAGTTGCTTGATTCGTATTTTGAGGATCTAACCAATTCGATAATCGACCTGAATTACTACCGTTTCCTGACCAAGAAGCATCGAATTTTCCAAAATCATCGTAAGTATTATTATTACAAGCAGCAGCGCCACCAAATAATTGTCCTACGATTCTTTTATTTTGATCAAATAATGGAGAACCCGAAGATCCACCTTCTGTCACGCCTTGTTCCCAATTACCAACTCGCCATAGATTAAAATTAAGCGGACTAATAAATAATGCATCTGTATTCTGGGAAATTTTCTTTACATCTCCAGAAGGATGATGAATACAAGTTGTCGTCGTTGCAGCAACACCTGTTCTATCCCAACCTGCATAATAAACAACATAATTAATCGGTGGAATCAAACTCAATTCTACCAATGCCATATCAGAACTATTATAGCTGGCTTTGATAGAACTACCTGAAATACTATTCGTTAAATCTCCATCAACGCCGCCACAAGTTGGACTTTCATAATTAAACATAAAAATCCAATTATTCTCATTCCCATCTAAACAATGATCCGCTGTCAAGAAGTAAGGTTTTCCATCTTCTGCCGTATTATTAATCATTGCACCAGAACACCAACGAGTATTTCCACTCGTTAAAACCATTCCAACAGAACGAATTTGGTCTGTCCAATTCGCACCTAAAGGACAATTAACATCAATATTACAACTACCAGAATCTCCATAACCTTTTTGCAAGTTTTGAATATGAGATGCGGCTGTTTGAAACATATCTCTGTATGCATGAATGATACTTGAAACAGATAATCGACCTTTATTTTTAACCGATTTCGGTTCATAATATTCTAATATAACAATATTTCCTTTGACTGGTGCGGTCGAAAAACCACCATGACTTTTATTATTTATTGCCGTAAATGCACCAATGATATAATCTTGATTTTCATTATAAATATAAAATTCTGCTCCATGTGGCATATGAAAATCATTAAAAATAAAGTTTAAAGAATTGGCTCCTTTTGATTGAATTTTTAATCGCCAAATTCTATCTCCATTTGGAAGTATATCCCAAGTTCCCGAGTTATTCAAATTTAATTGTACCGAAAAATCTTGTCCAAAACGTAAAGGAGTTGCTTTCGTGATTGACATTTCAGCCGCATCTTCAGCTAATAGTTGAGTTTTATTCACTGCTGAAAGTCGATATGTTGCAATTGTATTAGACAATGTATTATTGCTAAAACTTTTTGGTGTTCCAATTATACTAACTTGTCCAAAACTTAAAAAAGTGGTTATTAAAAAGCTAAGAATAAAAATTATTTTCTTCATAATTTTAATATTTGATGCGATTATTCTTTGACGAACAATTTTAAAAAATTGTATTAGGTTCTTTGGTTGAAACGTAAAAATAGATGGAATCGTGGTTTTTTTATGTAAAATTTAAGACTGTTTCTCCATTAACATAAGTTTCCATCTTTAAAAAGGAGTCAAAAATAAATTTATACCTCATCCCCTATTCTTATTATATTTGTCGTATGAGAAATATTGGTTATTACAAAGGTGTAAAACAAACTCTATGTTTAATAAGGTTAAAACCCGATTTTAAATATGGTTCATCATTAAGAAATACTCGAAAGTTTAAAAATCGAGCACTTATTTAGATTTATTCATCATTCTCAAAGTAAAAAATACTATAAAAATGCAAAAGCTATTATTTGAAAAAATTCGAAAAAAGATTCCTTCGCATCAACCTGCGGAGTTTGAAGTTGCAGGGGTTTTAGGAATTACAGTCAATGAAGCTTTTGCCTTAATGCGAAATCAATCAGTTTTATCTTTAGATGCAGCTTATAAATTAGCCAATCGTTATGGTTTATCTATAGACAATTTAGAACGAGAATCGCCTTCCGTTATTCCTTTTCAGTTTCGTGCCTTTGATTATAATATCAAAGATTTAGATGATTTTTTTATTGGTATTTTAGAAGAATTTAGAAGTTTAGACCTTTTCGGCACTCGAAAGTTAGTCTATGCTGCAAGTGAATTTCCCTTATTTACGATTTTTCAGTTTCCTGTTTTAGCAGCTTTCAAATTATTTTTTTGGGGAAAAACAGTTTACGATTTACCTGATTTTCAAAATATTAAATTCAAAGCACCGAAAAAACAATCCGAAACTTTGCTTCTTGGAGAACGGTCTTGGAAACAATATTTAAAAATAGATTCAACAGAAATTTGGAGTGCAGAAATAGTGAATGCCGTATTGAAAGAAGTTTATTATTGTTGGTCGCATGATTTATTTCAATCGAATAAAGATGCAATTGCTGTTTGTGATTCTATTTTAGAATTATTGGAACATACTGAGAAACAAGCAGATATTGGTCGAAAATTTCATCCAGCAAAGAAGCCACCAAAGAGTCCAAATTTTCAATTATTTTATAATGATGTTTCTGTTAGTAATAATACGATAATGATTAGTTCTCAAAAGAAAAAGATGGTTTTCGTAAGTCAAAACACACTTAATTATTTAGCAACGGATAACGAAATCTTTCACACACAAACACAAGTTTGGTTACATCGCTTGACGAATCAATCTATTGATATTACAAATTCTACTAATAAAAAACAAAGGGTCAACTTCTTTAGGAGATTACAAGAGAATGTGTTATTTGTTAAACAAGAAATTCATAATACACTTGTAAAGGAATAAATCATTTTCATGAAAATCACTTTTTTATGCCGTATCGTGTATAAGATATAGTTTTAACAGAATCTTAATATAGCTTGTAGGTAACCTTTTTCTATTCCTTCCGTTTATTTAATCAAACAACATTACATGATGTAGTTTTTCATAATGATAGAAAGGTTTTTCATAAAGTTTTAGGGGCAACATTAGTTGCCCTTTATTTTTGCCTTTTTTTAGCATTTAGAACTTTCAAATTAAGGATAAATACTAAGAGAAATCTTCAAACTTTAATTTCCTGATAATTAAGTTTTCAATCTTCATGTTTCAAATAAATAAATACGATTCAACTAAAATTGAAAAATTAGCATTGACCATCTCATCAGGTTCATTCCTCACATTTTGTCTTTTTGCCTATCAAGCATATAATATACAAAGTGGATTTTCAGTTTCTGGTCACTCTTTACTATTTCGAGCAATAATTTTCGGGCTATTCATTTCTTTATCTTTTGCTTTTAATGAATACTTAATTCATCCTAAATTAAACTTCAATTTCAATATTATACAATGGAGAGTTTGGGAAATTTGGTTTGGTGGTACCGTTACTTTTCTATGGTTTAATTACTTTTGGAACTGGCAAGAATGGTTCGTCTTTGCCTATTTTCAGATTACAATTGAATGTGCTGGTATTCTAATCATTCCAATTTTAGGTAGTTATTTTTTGAGAAAATATTTAGACAAGAATAATTTATTAGAAAAATCTAAACTCGAATTTGAGAAAGAGATAGCAATTATTAGAAAAGAAAGATTTAACCTAAACAAAGATCAAATTACATTTAAATCTACTAACGAGAAAACACAATTAAACATAGCTGTAAATGATTTTTTATATGCTACTTCGGCTGATAATTATGTACAGATTTACTATCTAAGTAATAATGAAGTCAAGCATATTTTACTACGTTCTACGCTTAAAATTTTAGAAAAACAATTTATAAATTTCCCTTTTCTACGCTGTCATCGTTCTTATTTTATTAATAAAGAAAACATCATCCAAATTAAAAAAAGCAGTACTAAAACATTAATTCAACTAAAGGATATCAATAAATTCATTCCTGTTTCCAAGAAATATGAAATGGATATATTACCTAAATAATGAATAAATGATAACTTCCTTATTCATATTTTCACTTTTCTAAATATTAGTTTTTCTTTTACCCCTTATATTGAATTTTAATCCCAAACCTAAGCTACAACATTGTTTTGATTAATTTTAACTAATAGATTTGCATTAAAATATCAAAACATGAAACAACAAATAATCTTATTTAGTATTTTATTAATTAATTTTTCAGCTTGTAAATTATCACAAAATTCTGTGTTGATTTCTAAAAGTAAGATTCAGCAAGTTGATAGTTTAATTCTTGCTGAGCATGCTGCAAATCATTTTGATGGAACGATAGTAATTGGGACAAAGGATAAAATTATTTATCAAAAAGCAATAGGAATTGCAAATAGAAATTGGAATGTTCCAATGACATTAGATGCTCGGTTTGATATTGCTTCATTGAATAAATCTTTTCAAGCTGGATTAATCTTATTAGCCTCCGAAGAAGGAAAAATCAAACTCACTGATAAATTATCTGAATTCTTTCCTAATAATAATTTTAATCCTAAAATCACCCTTCATCATCTCCTAACACATACTTCTGGTTTAGCAAATTATAATGGAATTGATGATAAATTAGAAGTTCGGAATTATCAACCATTTAAACGTTTTCATTTTGAGAATTCAGAATATGTTGACTTTATTGATGGCTTAGAAATGATTGGACAACCCGATGAGCAATTTTATTATTCTAATTTTGCTTATCATTTAATTCCAATTATTTTAGAACAAATTTATCAACAGCCTTTCAATGAAATCTTACAAGAAAAAATATGTCAACCATATAATTTAAAAAATACTTTTTCTGAAACTCAAAATCAAATCGTGCATCAAAAAGTTGCTGAAGCATATAATTATGATAAAGGCGAAAAAAGTTTCTATCGTAATAACTTTATTGACTTAACCTTAGGGAGGAGAATATTTTCAACTTCTGAAGATTTATATAAATGGACAAGATTACTTAATAATGGTAAAATTTTATCTAAAAAATCTTACCAATTAATGATTACAAATCATACCAAAAGTATTAATAAAAATATTGCTTATGGTTACGGTTTCGTGGTATCTGACGGTGGAAATTACCAAATGGGAAATATTAATATTGAAAAACCTTATATTATTCATGGCGGAGCAACTGAAGGATATAAAGCAATGCTTACGAATGTCAATAAAGGCGAAATCATCGTTACACATCTTTCAAATATTGGACATCAAACCAATGAATTAAAACTCACAAAAAAAATTATTCATATTCTTTTGGATGAAAAAAATAGTTCAAATTAAAATTCTTCAACAAAAAATAACTAAATATGAAATACATAATTATAATTTTTACAACAGCGTTTATGATTAGTTGTACCCCAAAATTAGATAAACAAATTATCGGAAAATGGAAAATGTATAAGGTCATTCAAGATGGAGTCGATGTTAGTAAGCAGCACAATCCCAAAGATGAACGCTTTTTTGAACTCTTTCAAGATCAAACTTTTATGAGTGATGGAAGACCTTATGGAAAAAATACGGGAAAATATACAATAGAAATGAATAAGCAAACCTTATTCCTCGATAGTGACATTGGCCCAGAAGATGATAGCAATTGGTATATTGAAATCCAAAATGATACTATGACTTGGCAGGGTTACGGAACGGCTTGGGCAGAACGTTTTCAGGTTATTCATATTCGAGAATAATGCTAATCCATGTTTAAAATTTGTATTATATTATTCTAAGTAAATAATCGGATAAGATTAATATACTGTTGAATTGCTATATTATTTTTTGATAATTTAGCAATTCAACAATTATATCCAAGCACTTAATTTGAAATTAGTCAATTATAGATTCTCGTTTCTTCTTTGCTTTAATAAATAATATCGTCGATAATAAAAAAGCCAAACCTAAAACCAATAATATTAAAGCTAATGTTCCTATCCCTTGTAAAGTAAATACCAGAATAATGAAAAATATATTTACTAATACCAATATGCTTGTCGCTTGCATATGACTCATTCCAACATCTAATAATAAATGATGAATATGTCTTTTGTCAGGTGAAAAAGGAGATTGACCACGAATGATTCGAGTCATAAATACTCGGAAAGTATCAAACAATGGAATAACTAAAACTCCAAAAGCAATCGCAGGAACAGATTTCATTTCATAAATCGCTAAAAATGGTTTTTCGGGTAAAACTTGAGAGAAGTAACTATTATGAGATTCTAAAAATTTATTCGCTAACATCGCACAAACAATTCCGACCAACATAGAACCAGTATCGCCCATAAAAATATCCGCTGGCGTATAATTATATTTCAAAAAAGCTACCAAAGCACCTGTTAATGCAAAGGCAACCATTGCTAATTCTACTCTTTCTATTAAAAAGAACCAAGTTCCAAAAACCAAGGAGATTAGAATTCCTAAACTTGCGGCTAATCCATTGATTCCATCTATTAAATTAAATGCATTTATAATTAATACAATTACAAAAATAGAGAACATCAATCCTATCCAATAAGGCAATTCATAAATGCCAAACAAACCATATAATGTGGTGATAATCACATCTGCTTTTAATGCTAAAATCGCTGCTGCTGCGAATTGTCCAATTAATTTTCTGAATGGACTCATCGGCATAATATCATCTTTAGCACCAATCAAAAAGATAACCATCATGGCACATAAAATATATTGTAAACCCGCAAAATATCTAAAAGGCGTCCACATTGTAATTGCGAAAACGGTACCAGCGAAAATGGCAATTCCACCAAGAGAAGGTGTTGGATTGATGTGTGCAGCACGATGTCCTGGTATATCTATCAGGTTCTTAATTTTTGCTACCTTAATAACCGAAGGTATTGCAAAGTAAGTTACTGCAAGTGCTGTCAAAAAACTTAATATAATATCGTACATTCTAAATGATAATCGTATATATATGTTTTATTCTTAAACTGTAACAAAGGTACAATTTATTTTTAATCTTGTATTCAGATATACAAAATGAAGGTTTTCAATCAAAAAAATTAACGACATTAAATATAATTGTACCAACTTTTTTGACCTGAAATCCTATTTCAATAACTCTATTTACAATTGTCTCAATATTTGTTTGATATGTCGTCTTTGATGTTCATAGAAAAAAGCAACCGTATGATTGATAGAAATTCTACCCATCAATGGATGTTTAAAAACTTGTTTGTCCCAAAGTGTATCTGGAGCTTTTTGAAGCCAGTTTTCAAATTCTACACGAGCTTCATTCCATTCATTAGTCGTTGCTGTGAAATCTGCAAAATCTGGAAATTCAGCAATTGCTTTTACTGGTGCTTTAATCTTAATTGGAGAACGAAAAAAAACAACAAACAATAGATATTTCATTGTTTGAATAAATCCTGTTTTTTCTAATTTTGGGTCAAAACTCAACTTTTTTTGAATATATTTTAAGGTTCCAGTTTCTGCAATCACTAAATGTTGAATCACTTCCATTGGTGACCAACCACCATCAGCAGGTTTCTTATTTAATTGTTCATTAGAATGTTTTGATAATTTTTCTAACAACTCTTGTTGTTCTTTTTGTAAGTTTTTCCAACGATTTTGGACATTATTTGGTATCATAATTCAAGTTGCGAATCACGGATTGTTTGGAGATAAGATATCTTATCTTCACTTTAAAGAAATACAATCTATAATTTGGTTTTATAAAAAACTATCCACTAATGTAACAATAAAACAATGGATTTAAAAATACCGATTTCCGATTCCTTTTCGTATTAATACTTCCATAATTCCTAAATTCAGACTCCAACTCAACCAAGCTGTAATAACATACAAAGTTTCATAATTAACATAAAATGGTAATAAACCGCCTCCAAATATTAACAATCGTAAAGTTACCGCAGAAAGCGATAAAGCATAACTACGAAACATCCAATTTCCATGTTTTCTAAATTCTTTTTTTCGAACAAAATGATAGGCTAAATAAGTAAAACTCATCCATAATATACTCAAAAGTGTAAATGCAATTTGTCCATTCAAACCGCCATTTGCCTTCAACGCCATCACAAACCCAGAAGGTCCACTGATGAATAAAACTACAATCAGATACAATTTTCCAATTTGACGATGTAACTTTGGGCGTTTGCGAAGTAAGGTTCGAGAAAATTGCGTTAAACCTGCAATAATTACAAAAACACTCGTACTAATGTGAATATAAAATGCCCAACGCCAAATCGTTATTGATAAAACATCTTGTTTGGTTAATAAAAAATCAATATTGGTTGGAAAAGGTGGGATTAAGTACGGATAACTAATCGCAATCATCAAATAAGAAAACAAACTTATTAAGATTAATAAGCTAATTTTAATAAAAAAATTGAGGCGTGTTTTCTTTAATAAAATTTTCATAATTGATTTACTTAGGATGAAATTATAATTTCAACCTACAATATAATTTATGCGAAAAATTACTATCTCTGTTGTTATTATCACTTTCAATGAAGCTAAAAATATTGAACGAAGTTTACAATCCGTTCAGTCTTTTGCTGATGAAATTATTGTAGTTGATTCTTTCTCTACAGATGCAACAAAAGAGATTTGTGATGCATACAAGGTACGTTTTTTTGAAAGAAAGTTCACGGGTTATGCTGACCAAAAAAATTGGGGAAACGACAAAGCAACTTCTGATTTCATATTTTCCTTAGATGCAGACGAAGTGCCTTCTGAACAATTATTAAAATCTATTTTATTAATAAAAAACAAGCCAGAATCGAATGTTTATAGATTCAATCGGTTGACGAATTTCTGTGGAACTTGGATTCGATTTGCAGCTTGGTATCCAGATAAAAAAATTCGAATTTGGAGAAAAGGAGCAGCAAATTGGTTTGGGAAAGAAGTCCATGAAATAGTTCAGGTGAAACAAGGCGAAAAAATACATCATCTAAAAGGCGACTTACTACACTATTCTTTTGATTCCATTGAGGATTATTTATTACGCCAAAATAAATATGCAAAATTAAGCGTCGCTGAAAAACTTAAACACGGAAAAAAATTCAAATTCTTACCAAGCTTAATCAAATTTTTCTATAAGTTCATTTGGCTCTTTATCATTCGATTAGGTTTTCTTCATGCTTATCATGGTTTCATCATTTGTATTAATGGTGCCGCTAAATATTTAATTAATTACGCCAAATTCTTAGAATTAGAAAATGAAACATTGAAAGCTAATCATATTAATAATAAAATTATTGATACTGATTTAGTTATTAATATTCATAAATATAGTCATTGGAATATCTTTAAAATCCTAAAATGGACAGCTTTTTTTAAACGAAGAAATACAACGGAATTAAGAATTACCAAAAGTTCAAATGTTAAATTCTTGGGAATTGTAGCGTTTTGGTCGGGGATTTCGACCGTTATATATAAAGGTGTATTGAAAAACGAGCATGATTTGCTAATCTTGTTCTTGAAAACACACGTTGTTGAGTGGCAGAATAAATGAATAATTTAATTACAACTACAGAAGTTTGTCCTACTTTATCATGAAAATCAAAAGTATTTTCCAATAGAGAAAATCCTCAAATTTCGTAATTCGTAATTCAATATTCCTTTGTTCGATATTCATTTTATCGTGTTAGGTAAAAAATTGGTTAAAAACTGTATATTTGCACACGTTTTTCAAATGGAAAGCTATTTTTGCAAATCATTTTAAGAACTACAAAGATGTTCGATGATAAATCGAACTATTTTTTTGTAAATAGAATCAAGTTAATAGGTATTTGTTAATATTTAATCAACTACTTAAAGGATACTATATCCTTCAAAGTATTATAATACTCAAAACGACCATTAACAACATTCACAATAATAGTTTAAACAATAAAATACAGTTTTGGTTTCGACCAAATTTAATAAATTTTAGAATAGAAAAAGATGCAAGGGAAAGGTGTAATTAAGTTCTTTTTAGTTTTTATGTTGATTATTGCCGCTTGGCAATTGTTTTTAGGTTTCCGTACTGGAGCTGTTGAAAATAATGCAGCAGAGTATGCAACGGAAATGGCAACAGTTAAAGAAGGCGTGTCAGCAAAGCAATTAGAACAAGCTTATTTGGATTCTATTTCAGACGAAACTGTTTTAAATTTAGGTTTACTAAAATTCAGCTACAGCGATTTAGTAAAACAACAGTTACAGTTAGGATTGGATTTGAAAGGTGGTATGAGCGTTGTAATGCAAGTAGATTTAAAAGATTTAATCTATGTTTTGGCAGACGATAGCAAACCACAGGATGATGAAGATTTTGAAGCAGCAATGGCTTTAGCTACTGAAAGACAGCAAAGTTCGGCAACGGATTTTGTAACTTTATTTACAGAAGCATTCAATGAAATTGCTCCAGAAAGAAGATTAGCAGAGTTCTTCTATACAAATACAATCATGTCAGCTGGTGAAGACGGAATTTCATTAACTTCTTCTAATGCAGAAGTTGCAGCAGTTATTCGTTCTAAAGCTAATGATACTGTAGGTTCTACTTTCGACCGTTTGAAACAACGTATTGACAAATTTGGTGTATCACAACCAAATGTATCTTTAGATGAAAATACAGATAGAATTATCGTAGAATTACCTGGTGTTGAAAATCCTGAACGTGCAAGAAAGTTATTAGTAGCAAGTGCAGAATTGAAATTTTGGGATATTTACGAAATGCAAGATATGAGTCAAGCATTTCTTAAAGCAGATACTTACTTGAAGCAACAAGAAGAGAAAGAAGCCAGTATTGGTGATTCTACTATTGTTGATACTGATACTTCTGGTGTTGAGATTGATGATTCATTAAATTTAGATGATGTTTTTGGTCCTTTATTAAATCCTTTAACGGGGATAGAAGTAAACCGTGGTCAATATGATCAAACATATATGGGATTGGTGAACAAGGCAAATAAAACTGCTGTATCAGCAATGTTAAAAGAAGCACAAGAGAAAAACTTCTTCCCTAAAGATGTATTGTTCTTATGGTCTCAAAAAGAATTGAAAGATTATACGACAGGCGAAACAACAGATAATTATGTTTTATACGCTATGCGTACTTATAATAGAGAAGCTCCGATAGAAGGAGATGAAGTTGCAGATGCAAGAGAACAATTAGATCCTCAGTCAAATCAAATGGCTGTTTCTTTAACATTAAAGAAAGATGGTGCAAGACAATGGGGAAGATTAACAGAAAAAGCATTTCCTACTAAAAAATCAATTGCGATTGCTTTAGATAATGAAATCGTTTCTGCTCCGCATGTACAAGCAGTAATGAAAGATGGTCGTTCTCAAATTACAGGAAATTTTTCTGCTACAGAGGCGAAGGATTTAGCAAGTATGTTACAAGTTGGTAAATTACCTGCCAAAACTAAAATCATTGAAGAAAACATCGTTGGACCTACTTTAGGTCAGGATAATATCAATAAAAGTTTAATCTCTTTAGCTGTTGGTTTAAGCTTAGTATTAATCTTTATGGTATTCTACTACGGTGGTGCTGGTATCGTTTCTATTTTAGCATTATTAGCCAACTTAGTATTTATCTATGTTGCTTTATCTTCTTTAGGAACTGTTGTTACATTACCTGGTATGGCTGGTATCGTTTTGACAATCGGTATGGCGGTAGATGCGAATGTAATTATCTTCGAACGTATTCGAGAGGAACTACGAGAAGGAAAAGCTTTATTAATTGCAATTAAAGATGGTTTCAATCACTCTTATTCAGCAATTATTGATGCTAACGTTACTACGATTTTAACAGCGATTATCTTAGCTTATTTTGGATTAGGTCCAATAAAAGGTTTCGCAGTTGTATTAATGGTTGGTGTAATTACTTCTTTATTTACAGCCGTTTTAGTTGGTCGTTTAATCATTGATTGGTGGACAACAACTAAAGGAAACAACTTAACTTTCTCAACAGCAGCAACTAAAAACGCTTTTTCTAAAGTAAATTTTGATTTCATCGGAAAGCGTAAAATCGCTTATATGATTTCAGGTACAATCATCGTATTAGGAATTATATCAATGATAGCAAGAGGTTTTGAATTAGGAGTTGATTTCAAAGGAGGTTATTCTTATGCAGTTGAATTTGAAGAAACTGTTGATAGAGATGAAGTAAAAGAATTATTTGCACAAGAAGAATACTTTGGTGAAGAACCATCTGTAAAAACTTTTGGAGATTCTAAAACTTTAGAAATTACAACAACATATTTAATTAAGAGTAATGAACCAAGTGCTGATTCATTAGTTTTAGATAAATTATACGCTGGTATCGTAAAGTTAACTGGTCAGGATGAAGGAATTGATAAATTCTCTGGTTCTAATGATGCAGGTGAAGTATCACCAACACATTTGACACGTTCTATCAAAGTTGGTCCAACTATCGCAGATGATATTGCTAAATCATCATTCCAAGCAGGTATTTTTGCTTTATTATTTATCTTCTTATATATCTTCATTCGATTCAACAAATGGCAGTATTCAGCTGGTGCAGTTGCCGCTTTATTCCATGATGTTTTAATCGTATTAAGTATATTCTCTATTTTCCATGGTATTTTACCATTCTCTTTAGAGATAGATCAAGCATTCATTGCAGCGATATTAACGGTAATCGGTTATTCGATAAATGATACCGTAGTTGTATTTGACCGTATTCGTGAATATGCGAATTCTTATTCTGCGGATAGCAAAAAAGATTTAATCAACCGAGCAGTAAATAATACAATCAGTCGTACAATTATTACGTCTTTAACGACTTTATTTGTTGTATTGATTTTATTCTTATTCGGTGGTAGTTCTATCACAGGATTTGCTTTTGCTTTAGTTGTTGGTATCTTTGTAGGTACATATTCTTCTGTTTTCGTTGCAACACCAATTATGCACGATTTAACAAAAGACTTCAAACCTAAAACTGTTCAACAACAGAAAAGTAAATATTCTAAATAATTGATAATTTTAAATTGACAGTTATTAATGTAAAAAGCCACTAAAGAAATTCTTTAGTGGCTTTTTTAGTAGGTCGGGTTTTCTTACCCAACTTTCTATTTTTGCGAAAGCAAAAAGGAATACTGTAGTGCCATATTAATTATAAAATGAGGAGCAGTCTATATTTTTTCAATACAGTAGGTGACTATAATTAACCTAAATTTTGTATTATATTTTTGTAAGTCATTGATAATCAGTATTCAAAATAAAATGGTGACAGAGCGATGCTCTTTTTTAACATAAAATCCATCAAAGTTCTACAGACAGATTCAGAGCGATGCTCTTAATAAAGATAAAGGAATCGCCTTGAAACCGTCTGTAGCTTTTGGTTATCAGTTTTTTACGGAAAGAGCATCGCTCTGACACCATTTATTTTTAATCCAAAGTTTAGGTTATAATTAGTCAAACTCGCAACTCGTAACTTACGAAAAGACTCAATCATTATTTCATAATTAGCACAGCGGGTAGTATTTCAACGAAATTTGAAATGTAATAGTCAGGTAAGAAAACCTGACCTACTTTTTCCATTTAATTCCACAACCGCCACTTGGATATTGTTTTTCTGTCACGGCATCATTATTCAAAACGGCATCTAAAGCAGTTCTCAAATCTGCTCCATTCAAAGGATTATTATTCCCAGGTTTTGAATCATCTAAACGACCACGATAAACTAATTCATCTTGACCATTAAAAATATAAAAATCAGGTGTACAAGCTGCATCATATTCTTTTGCTACTTCCTGTGATTCGTCGTATAAATAAGGAAAATTATACCCAGTTTGTTGAGCATGAATTTTCATCTTTTCTGGTCCGTCTTGTGGGTAATTTATCTCATCATTAGAACTTATACCAACAAAACCAACTCCTTTTGGTGTATAATCATTTGCCAATTTTATTAACTCATCATTCACATGAATAACATAAGGACAATGATTACAAATGAACATAACTACAGTTCCGTTTGTCCCTGCTACATCTTTGAAAGTCATTTGTTTATCCGATATAGTATCGGGTAAATTAAAATCGGGTGCTTTCGTACCCAAATTCAGCATATTTGATTCTGCAAAAGCCATATTTTTTATTTTAGTCAAAGGTAAAAGTGTAACATTAAAAAATCACGACGCTTACCTATTTTATTTAAAATTATTAATCTCGTATTGAAAACGCAAAAGTAAGTGATTTTGATTAATTCAGAATTAATTTCTTCTATATCTATAAAATGTTAATATCATATTTAAATTAAAAGGAATAAAAAATGTATTTTTGTAGTTTTAGGGAACAAAAATATTTTCCAATCTTTGGTTAATAAATACTGAAAAATATAAAATTTAGATATGAAATTTAGTGTATCCTCAGCAGATCTTTTGAAGCAGTTACAAGTAGTAAGCGGTGCAATTGGTTCTAATCCAGTATTACCAATTTTAGAAGATTTTTTGTTTACCATCAATGGTAGCACATTGACGATTGCGGCAACAGATTTGGAAACTTCTATTACAACAGAAACAGAAATTCAATCAAGTGGAAGTGGAGAAGTTGCTATTCCTGCTAAAATTTTGTTAGATACATTGAAAGCTTTACCTGAGCAACCAATTACGTTTTCGGTAGATGAAGATAATTTTGCAATCGAAATTACTTCTGCTTATGGTAAATATAAATTAGCTGGTGAAGATGGAGCAGATTTTCCAACAATACCTCAACCTGACGAGGTAAGTTCTGTGAGTTTACCATCATCTGTAATGACTCAAGCAATTAATAAAACACTTTTCGCAACGAGTAATGATGATTTGCGTCCTGCAATGACAGGCGTTTATTTCAAGGTTGAAAATGCAGTTTTAACTTGTGTTGCAACAGATGCACACAAATTAGTAAAGTATGAATATTCAGAATTAGAAAGTACAATTAATGAAAACTTTATTGTACCAAAAAAGGCATTAAACTTATTAAAAAATACCTTACCGAATACAGATGAAGTAAATTTGTCGTTCAATCGTGCAAATGCTTTTTTCTCTTTCGGTGCAGTGAATTTAGTTTGTCGTTTGATTGATGCTCGTTATCCTGATTATAATGCAGTTATTCCGACAGAGAATCCAAATATATTAACAATCAATCGTAAGGATTTCCAATCTTCATTGAAGCGTATTGCGATTTATGCTAATAAAACAACGAATCAAGTTATTCTGAATATCTCAGAAGGTAGTCTTACTGTTTCTGCACAAGATTTAGATTTTTCTAATGAAGCAACGGAACAAATGCCTTGTAGCTATGAAGGAGAACCATTAAATATTGGTTTTAATGCTAAATTCTTAGCAGAGATGTTGAATATTTTAGATACAGATGATGTAAAATTAGAAATGTCAACTTCTAATCGTGCAGGGATTTTATTACCAACGGATCAACCTGATGGTGAAGAAATCATGATGTTAGTAATGCCTGTAATGCTTGGCAACTAACAATTAATAAAATAATTAACTATTATAAAACGGCTATTCTGAAAAAATCAGAATAGCCGTTCTTAATATACAGTCTTACATTTTACCAAAATAGCAGAGTACCAAAATACCATTCCAATAAATTATTCTTATTTTTGGTCACTTTTTGAAATTTTAAATAGATTTAGTTTGAAAAATATATTTAGCTCGAAGTTGATTTCACCAAATATGCCACAATGGAAGGTGAATTTATTGGATAGTATTTTGAATATCTTACCAATCTTACAAATTGGTCGAGCAAATAGAATCGGTCGTAAATTACTGCATTTAAAGAATGTAGAATTTGGAGAAGCTGCTATCAAACATTTTGGTATAGATGTACGAATGATTAATGGAAATGCTTTAGCAAAAACAGGTGCAATTACAATAGTTGCAAATCATCCTGGAGGAGCGGATGTATTAGCAACTTTTACAGGAGTTGGACGTCATAGAGCAGATAATGTAATTTTGGCAAACCGCTTAGTTTGTATTGATCCAGTCAAAGATATGGTAATTCCAGTGGATACAATGTCGAAGAAAAAAGTCGATATCAATGAAATTGATCAAGCTTATAAAGATGGAAAGGTAGTTATTTTTTATGCTGCAGGAAAGAACTCTCGTTATAATGAAAAAGGTGAATTACGAGATCGAAGATGGCGAACTACTTTCTTAGAAATGGCAAAAAAATACAATACACCAATTCATGTCATGAAAATCGAAGGAGGCAATAGTCCACTTTTTTACAAAGTTTCAAAGTTCAGAGAACGAAATAAGTGGTTAAAAAATGTACCTTTAGAAAATATGTTTCAATTACGGGAAATTATGGAAGCAAAAGGAATACTGAAATTTTTTATTTCCAATCCAGTATTTTTTGCAAATACCCCTAAAAAAGATACAAAACAAGAATTAAGAAGCAAAGCAGATCGATTGTATGATTTTATATATACAATGGACGATAATAATTTAGATTTCGAGGAATATGAAGCAAGTGCTAAAAGCAAAGCAGGTAACAGTTGATATAAATGATTATTTCGATCATGAAAAGAAAGTTTATCAACCTTATCCAGTTTTTCCTTTTTTGACGGAAGAAGCAATTAAGGAAGGCATCAAAGAATTAATCAACGAAAGTCTTTTAAGGGAAGAAATAAAGACTTTAGCTGATTTATCAGAATCATTAAATAATACTATTGAAAATTCAAATTTTATTATTTGTTTAGTAAAATGGAATGCATATCCAGAACTAATCAAAATGCTAACTATTGTTCGAGAATGGGCATTCCGAAATGATGGTGGCGGTGTTGGTTCTAATGATTTCGATGATTTTGATTTACGTCCAGAAATGGAACAATTAATTATTTTAAATCCAGATTTTGAAGAAATTCTTGGTGCTATCATTGGCGGTTATCGTTTTGTAGTTCATAACGAATCAACCTACGATAATGGACCAATGGGTGCGCATTATCAACATTCTGAAACTTTCAAAAATCAGCAATGGATTGAATTAGGTCGTTCTTTTGTTAATCCTTATTTTCAAAATAAGGCAAAACGCCATTCAATTGATTATGTTCTACATGGATTAGGTTATATCTATGCTCAATATCCTGAATCTAAAGGATATTATGGAAAAGTGACGTTATATAATATTTATGAGCAAACCAATGCAGATAGATTTTTCTTAGCTGTAATGAAACAATATTTTACGGCAACAAAAGATATTTGGGTAAATCCAGATGAGAAAATTGAAGAAGGAATTTTGACTGCTGAACAAAAAGAATTGTTAGATAAAGGTGTTTTCAAAGGTTTATTTTATTTGTTGAGAAATGATTATCATTTGAATATTCCGAGAATCATGGCTGTTTATAATCGAATGACCAGAATTGAAAACATTCAATATTTTGGTGCTTTTCATCATGCTTCTTTTGGAAACACTACAGAAGTTGGAATTGCAATTCGTTCAGAAGATTTATATGATGTAATTCGAGATAAATTTATAGAACCATATATGTAAGTTTCAAATATAAAAAAAACACTTTGAACGAGTTCAAAGTGTTTTTTTTATATTACTTAATACAACAAATACTTCATTCTCATTTCCTTATAGTTATCTAATTCTGGTTGCCAACTTGCTCGAATTTCCGATTCACTTAATCCACTTTCTATTTGCTTTCTCAATTCGGTATTTCCAACTAATTTCTTAAAGAAATCGTTAAAAAAGGCTTTCTTAATCGGAAAGTCATTATAATAATTAATCAAGTAAGACAACTCAATTTGCTGCGTTTGACGCAATTCTTCTAATGATTTATTTGCTAAATTAAATCCATTACAAGCTTGTCCTTTATATGGTGGATTCTTCGCTCCTTCTGTTGATTGAGGCGTAAATTCATATGTTCCATTCTTAAAAATCGGATGACCATAAACTTGAAATGGAGAAGGCGTTCCCCGTCCAACACTGGCTACTGTACCTTCAAATAAACACAAGGAAGGATATAAATATATTGACTGAATATTCGGTAAATTTGGAGAGGGTTTGATTGGTAATTCATAAAAAGTATTGTGTGTATAATTATCACAAGTGACAACTTTTAAATCCGCTTTTAAGCCACCTTTTAACCAGTTTTCGCCATTTATCATTTTAGCTAATTCCGCAACCGTCAAACCGTGAACAATCGGAATTGGATGCATTCCAACAAACGATTTTAAGCTTTGAGTTCGAATCGGTCCATCTACATAATGACCGTTTGGATTTGGTCTATCCAAAACAATTACTTTTTTGCCATTTTCCGCAGCGGCTTCCATGACATAATGCATTGTAGAAATATAAGTGTAAAACCTTGCGCCGACATCTTGAATATCAAAAACCAAAACATCTAAATCTGAAATCATTGATTTTGAAGGTTTTCGAGATTTTCCGTATAAGGAAATAATTGGTAATCCAGTTTTTACATCTTTACCATTTTTTACCTTTTCACCCGCATCTGCTGTTCCTCTAAAACCATGTTCTGGAGCAAATATCTTTTGTACATCAATTCCTAAACTTATCAATGTATCGACCAAATGTGTTTGACCAATTGCAGAAGTTTGATTTACAACCAAACCAACTTTTTTGCCTTCTAAATCACTCAAATATTCCCCAAATTTAGCTAAACCAATGACGATTTCTTTTGGTTCAACTTCTTCTTGTGTTACAATATTTTGGCTTTCAATAAGCTGAGTTTGCGTTGCTTGATTTTGAGCGTTTTCCTTATTTGCACAACTAACAATTAAGACGATTATTAACAATGCAATGGTTTTAGTGATTTTATTCATATTTGATTATTTTAATATTGTGAACACGATGATACATAAAATTCCAGCAAAGAGTGAATTGAAAAAATTCACGGTATGATTATTCAAAATTCCTTTTCGTTGTAATGTTGCTCCTAAAAAAGAATCCAATAGATTTCCAGCAAAACCACAAATCGCTATTGGTAAAATAACAGCATAATTCGCAGTTATTAATCCAAAAAGAATCGCAAAAAATAAACTTCCGATAAAACCGATAAGCGTTCCTTCCAAAGAAATTACGCCATCTTCGCCTCTATTTCCTTTTTTAAAATTAGTAATATGAACATATCTTGAACCGTAAACATTGCCTAATTCTGAAGATAAAGTATCCGAAAAAGCGGCTGCAATCGAAGCAGTTACTGCGAAGGTGAATATTTCATTATTAATAAAATACAAACTCAAAAGACTGAAAATAGCTGGAGTAGCTCCATTTGCAGTTGCATTAACCCACGTTCGTAAACCATGATTTTCTTGTTCTATTCCTAAAGCTAATTTTTTCTCAAACTTCCACTTTGTAGCAATCGAACCTAAAATAAAAAACAAACCAAACAATAGAAAATTTACCCAATTATTCCATAGAATAAAAAAGGTAACAATTCCGCCAGCAATTCCACCAGAAAGACTCACTTTTTTGAAATAAATGGCACTTGTAGAAAATACGATTATTATTAATAAATAAATCCAAATCATTTGGGAAAGGTAAGAAATGATTTTAAAATAGTAAAAGGTATCGGACACCTTTGAACTGTCCGATACCTAATATTGATTCCTAATTAACTCAAATTCATCGGAACATCCATTAATAAAATCTTAGCGTCTGCACTTGCTTTGACCTCAATTTTGTCTGTATTCCAAATTCCAAAACCATCACGTTTGCTTAATACTTGACCTTCGATTTCTACTTCACCTTCCAAAACAAAAGCGTAAACTCCGTTTCCAGTAGCTTTTAAATTATATGTTGTCGATTTTCCTTGGTCAAATTTACCAATATGAAACCAAGCATTTTGATGTACCCAAACACCGTCATCTTCTTTATTAGGAGATAATACTTGATAAAATTCATTTTTCAAATCGCCAGCTTTCAAAGTAATTTGGTCATAACGAGGCGTAACATTTCTTTGATTTGGAAACATCCAAATTTGTAAAAATTTCACAGGATTTGATGGACTTTCGTTCTTTTCACTATGAAAAATTCCTGTGCCAGCACTCATCACTTGTACATCACCTTGTTTAATGACTGCTTTATTTCCCATCGAATCTTGATGCTCTAAATTCCCTTCTAAAGGAATCGAAATGATTTCCATATTATCATGTGGATGTTTTCCAAAACCTCTTCCGCCAGAAACTATATCATCATTCAAAACCCTCAAAACACCAAAGTTCGTCCGTTCTGGATTATAATAATTTGCAAAACTAAAAGTGTGATGTGAATCCAACCAACCATGATTTGCGTGTCCTCGTGTTTCTGCTTTATGCAATACCGTTTTCATACCGTTTTTATTTTTATTAGTTAAGCCAGCTTCTGCTGGAATATGATTAAATCCTACTTGTTCCATCAATTTATCATAAGTTGATTTCCCTTGTTTATTTTCTGCTTTCAAAACTGCGTTTCCTGTTGCAACTCCAGCTATTCCTAAAAGTGATTTTTTCAAAAAGTTCTTTCTATCCATTATTTTTCTTTTAGTTTTTATTAATTATAATGCAAAGATAAGTCAAGTAATAAAGCTATGAAATATGAAAATCCGTGCAAGACTTATGAAAATCCTATATGAAGGATTTTAAGCATTTTGTAATATTCAAGTTTGATTTAAACAAAATCTATCATATACTATGTTTCCTTTTCTAATGTTCAAGTACATAAACACAACTTAACAAGTGTTCTAACTTGTTCTATTTTCGATATACTTCTTTAAAAAATATTCGTATAACTTGATTATATTCACATTTTTATAAATCGTATAGCAAAAAACAACTACCTTATTTACACCTGTATAACTATGTTCAGGTACTTAACTTTGAATTAATGAAAATACCAGTTACAATTATCACAGGCTTTTTGGGTTCAGGAAAAACGACGATGTTGAATGAGATTATTCAACAGCAACCAAATACTCGTTTTGCCATTATTGAAAATGAAGTTGGTGAAGTCAATTTAGATAGTGAATTTATCATTGGTGCAGATGAAGATATTTTCAAAATCACTGATGGTTGTTTATGTTGTACTTTAAATGTCGAATTATCGAAACTTTTAGGGGAACTCGTTCGTCGTAAAGATGAATTTGATTATTTAATTATCGAAACAACAGGAATTGCTGACCCTTCGGGCGTTGCATCTGTTTTTGTATCTGACTTGAATGTACAGGAAAATTTCCGTTTAGATGGAATTGTATGTTTGATTGATAGTTTCCATATTGAGGAATTATTAAAAAATAAAGAAACAGAAGCAGCAAAGCAATTGAGTTTTGGAGATGTTTTGGTGTTTAATAAAATAGATTTAGTAGAAACAAATGCTTTAACAGATTTACAAAAATCTATTCGACTATTAAATCCTTTTGCAAAGCAGTTAAATACTAATTATTCTAAAATTGATGTTAAGGAGATTCTAAATATTGACGCTTTTGGAGCAAAAACCGTGGAAGTAAAGACGCAAAATGTTAATTTCACGTTAGCACATAGACATGGTAATATAACTGCACAAACTTATACGTATTTTAAGGCATTTGATGTTTTGAAATTTCGGCAGTTTATTCAAGTACTTTTGCATTTTCAATCTATGCGAATTTATCGAATGAAAGGAATTCTATATTTTGCGAATCAGCCAAATAGAATCATTTTTCAATCCGTACAACAACAAGTCGTATTTACGAAAGGAAGTGAATGGAAAGCAGATGAAACGCCAAAAACGACTTTGGTGGTTATTGGAAATGGCTTGAATCAATTTGCATTTGATAAAAAATTGAAACAATGTTTTCATTAATTAAACTCACCCCAACCCCTCTCTTTCAAGAGAAGGACTTACAAAATTGCTTTACTATTAACCAGAATTATATTTAATAGTAAAGCTGATAAAAGCTCCTCTATTTGAAGAGAGGTTGGGGTGAGTTTAATATTTACTAAAAAAAACGGATAAGAAAACCCGTTCTACATATTATGAAAAATATATTAATCATTTTTGGAATATTGCTTAGTACAAGTGCTTGGGCTTGTAACTTCGGTTCGACACATCCAGTTTTGTGGCATTACAATCAAACTGACCTTGTTTTTGTTGGAACGGTTATAAAGATTGGTAATTTAAAAACAATGGATTTTTGTTATCGAGAAAAGTTTAATAATATTCCAACGTATAAAGTTAGAATTAAGGTAGAAGAATCTTATCGAGGCAGTTTACCTGATACAATTGAGGTTGGTAAATTAGCATTAGCAAATTTGAGAATATCCGAAGATGATACTTATTTATTTTATGCGAATTATCTTGAATCTGATGATATTTATACCATTGGTTCCAGTTCTGTTTTGCATGTTTTAGACCCTCGAATGGTTCGCCACAGCGTTTTAAAAGAAATTGCTAAAAACCCAAATGGAAAAATTGTAGAATATAATCAAGTTAATGGTGAAATCTGGGCAACTGGTAATTTGAAAGATGGAAGACCTATTGGAGAATGGAAATATTATGAAATTACTGGCGAGGTAAAAGAAGTTGGGAAATACGATAAAGAAGGGAAACGACATGGTAAATGGATTACTTATTTTGTAACCGACCAGAAAACTTTTATGATGTTTGAAGGCATCGCCAAAGGTCGTTCTACTCAATATGAACTGGTTGATTATAAAAAAGTAACGAATAAAAATAGTTTATATCAATACGAAATTACTTTTTTTGATAATTATCAACGGAAACAAACTATAGCCCAATATTTATATAAATCTCCAAGAAAAGAACGGATTTCTAAATTTAAACATGGACTTTTTCATGGAAAAGATAAATTTTATAATGACGCTGGAGAATTAGTCAATTTCCAAAATTGGAAGAATAATAAAAAAAATGGTCGTTATAAGTTTATTCAAACCCAAACAGCAAATGGCAATACTTTACAGACTGTTGTAGAAGGTATTTATAAAGATGGCGAAATTATTGAAGAAATAATATATTACTTTGAGAATGGAAAACTATCAAGTTCAGAAGTATTAGTTTCGAGAAAATAAAATTTAGTATAGAGTAAAAGGTAGAACGTAGAAAGAATTACGAACCTCTTTCTAATAGAATCTTTATACCATTAAAAAATTATAAAAATATGAAGCAATTTATCCTTAGTTTGTGTTTAATGGCTTTCTTTGGCTATCAAGCAAACGCTGCTTATATCTTAGTCCCGATGGATAAGAAGCAACGAAACCATTTAAAGGCTTATGGTATAACTTATTTCGTCTTACAAAACGAGGTGGAAACTTATTGGTTACTAAATTACAGAGGCGGAAGTTTTGCATTCAAACAAACAGCTGCTTTTGAGATTAAATGTAAAAGTTTAGATGTAAGTTATGAAGTAATCGCTGATGCGCAATTTGCAAAAATTCGTACAGAAATTTCCAATCCAGAAGTCAATCAAGAAGTTGTAAAATTGGAAGTTGCTCCCAAAATTGCGGTATATACTCCAGCATTAGATGCAAAAGGAAAAGAAGTTCAACCTTGGGATGATGCCGTAACTCTTGTACTAACTTATGCTGAAATTCCTTATGAAACAGTTTACGATACAGAAGTAATTGGCGATAAATTAGCAGAATATGATTGGCTACATTTACACCATGAAGATTTCACTGGACAATATGGTAAGTTCTATGCTTCCTACGGAAGTGCGGCTTGGTACAAAGAGAGTGTAAAACGCATGGAAGCTTTAGCAGGAAGTTTGGGTTATACGAAAGTATCACAATTGAAATTAGATGTTGCTAAGAAAATAAAAGAATATGTTGTTGGTGGCGGATTTATGTTTGCAATGTGTTCTGCAACGGATAGTTATGATATTGCTTTAGCAGCAGAAGGAGTTGATATTTGTTCTAATATGTATGATGGTGATCCACAAGATCCAAATGCACAATCAAAATTAGATTTTTCTAAAACCTTTGCATTTAAAGATTTCAAACTGAAATCTAATCCATTGGAATACGAATATTCTACAATTGATAGACCTCGTGCACCAATGATAGATGAAAAATTAGACTTTTTCACTCTATTCGATTTTTCTGCAAAATGGGATCCGATTCCAACGATGTTGACGCAATGTCATACTAAAACGGTAAAAGGTTTCATGGGACAAACAACTGCTTTCAAAAAAGAATATATCAAATCTGATGTTTTAATTTTGGGAGAAAGCAAACCATTTAGTGAAGCGAGATATATTCATGGTGTACAAGGAAAAGGATTTTTTAGCTTTTATGGAGGACATGATCCGGAAGATTACCGTCATTATGTTCAAGATCCTCCAACAGATTTGAATTTGCATCCTGCTTCTGCAAGTTATCGCTTGATTTTGAATAATATCTTGTTCCCTGCGGCACGTAAGCAAAAGCAAAAAACTTAGATTAATAATAAAAGATACGACGAACGCACTTTAGCCTAATTTAGAGTGACTTCATCGAAAAAAAATAGATTCGCTTGATTCTTAATTTATATTTGTCTTGCGAACAATTAGTAAGCGTGTATTCATGCAATTACGCTTTTAGCGGTCAAAGGTCTTGTACTTTTGACCGTTATTTTTTTAGAAAATCGACGATTCTGTTTCTGTTGTGAATTGCTCTAAAAACTTCATTCCTCGATAAGAATTTCCTTTTTGATTCAGTTTTGGACTCCAAACTACAATAGCATATTTCTGTGGATAAATAGCAACAATTCCGCCGCCAACACCACTTTTCCCAGGCAATCCAACTCGATAAGTGAAATCTCCGGCCTCATCATAAAAACCACAAGTTTGCATAATTGCATTAATCCTTTTGGTTTGACTCTTTGTGATTATTTGTTCTCCTGTAAAGGTATCTTTTCCTTGATTCGCTAAAAATAAAAAGGTATTTGCTAATTCTTGACAAGTCATTTTGATAGAACAGAGATTGAAATAAAAATCCAAAACAGTGTCAATATCATTATGAATATTTCCAAAATCTTTCATTAGATTAATCAAAGCTGCATTTCTGAAACCAGTTATTTTTTCAGATTCTGCAATTTTATTATCAAAATCTATTTCCTCATTGTGTGCTATTTTTCTAATGAATTTTAATAATTCAGCCTTTGGATTATCAAAAAGACTAATTAAAATATCACAAATTACGATTGCACCTGCGTTGATGAAAGGATTTCGAGGAATGCCCGAATCATACTCCAATTGCACTAAAGAGTTAAAAGGTGTTCCACTCGGTTCTACTCCAACTCTTGTCCAAATATTTCCTTCTTGTGATTGATACGCCAAAGTCAACGACAATACTTTCGCAATACTTTGAATCGAAAAAGACTCATTTGCATTACCAGCTTGATAATTTTTATTTTTTACGGTTGATAAATGAACACCAAAATTTGCCGCATTTACATTCCCTAATTCAGGAATATATGCCGCAACTTTCCCCTGATTTCCTATTGCTGAAATTGATTTGTAAACTTTATTAATGGTGCGTTGATAAGACATATTTTAGTTTTGCTACAAAGCTACGATTTTGAAAAGCAGAATTTTGAAGTTTCAAAAAGTTATACTTCAAAATTTACTTATTTTAACTTTTCAGACTGAAAATATTTCGACTCGATTTCATTCCAAAACATGAACCGTGAACCTTTTTCCCTTTTTTATTAATTAGCCACCAATTCAAATTATAATCTTGAACTAAAGCAAATCCATTCACAAAATCAAATGCTTTTTTATAACTCAATGGAATCACGATTTCCCCTTTTGTATTAATAAAACCAAATCCATTATGACCATTTTCTACATCTTTATCATAAACTCTCGCCAAACCATTTTGGAAATCAAAACACCTATCAAAAGTAAAATTTATCAAAGGTTCTTCTGCTTCATTAATATAATAATAGCGTTTGTGGTCTATTTTCACCCAAGCAAAACCTTCTCGAAACTGACCAACTTTTTCATAACCAGCTTTAATAAAAACTTTTCCATTTTCATCTTTAAAACCATAATACCCTTGTAACTCATAAGCGGAAAAACGACTTGATTTTTGTGTGCTACTTGGATAAGAAATTTCCGTTACATTCGAATCTATTTTCACATCACCGAATGCATTTATTTGGCATAATGCTCCATCTTGAATCCAAGGGAAATAAACAGTAGAATCTTGTCCAAAAGCAACTAATTGCAAGAAAGAAAGACTAAATACTAATCCAATTTTAATAAACATAAATCTTACCTCCATAACCATTATTTGTTTTATACTTTTCTTCCACGATTTTTCCTTTACTATTGTATTTATAAGTAGTCGTTCTTGTAATTTTTGCAGTTTCATATTCTACTTTTTTGAAACATTTTCCATTTTTATTGTAGGAATAAATCGTTTTCGATTTTGGAAAATC
>CAZEOC010000003.1:0-25924 GCA_964513525.1 uncultured Saprospiraceae bacterium
TTGATTTATTTAGCTCGCTAAATGTACAAATTATTTCTTCCTCAGAACCGTAAATCACTGATATTCAGCTCGAAATAAATTTTAGACAAGCTCTAAACAAGGACATTTTTTATAGAAAATGTATTTTTTAAATTATTTCTTTCCGAATAATCCACCTAAAAGACTTTTCCCTTTTTCTTGTAAATCATCAACAATACTACCGTCACCGTTAGCATCTAAACTTCCTAATACATTACCGAATTGTTTGTTTAAACTATCTAATGCACCTAAACCTTGAGATTGTACTTGACCTAAAATTCCTTTAAGGTCAAATCCACCTTCACCAGTCAAATTACCTAAAAATCCAGTAGCCATTCCAGTTACTTCATCTAAAAGTGTTTTTGCTTTGT
Source organism: uncultured Saprospiraceae bacterium (assembly GCA_964513525.1). Lineage (GTDB taxonomy): Bacteria > Bacteroidota > Bacteroidia > Chitinophagales > Saprospiraceae > CAWVWD01. The sequence continues at coordinate 390 of CAZEOC010000003.1, forward strand.
CTTCTGCCATTCCGCTACTTTTACTAACCATAGCAGTTACATCACTTGCTTTATCTTCAAAAACAGCTTTTGCATCTGCAGCTGGTGTTGCATCTCCCATTCCGAACATAGATTTAATATCATCCGTAATGTCACCGTCGCCATTTTTATCTAAAAAACTTAATTTTCCGGATAAAGAACCCATAATGTTTGGTAACATTTGTTCTACTGCTTTCTCAACAGTTTCTTTGCTTTCTCCAACTTTATTAGCTAATGCTTCGATTTTAGCATCATCGAAATAGCCTTTTAACATTTGCATTAAATCCATTCTGTATTGATTTTATAATTAATAAATAATAAATTTCCTTTTGGACGACTTTTGTTCTAAAAGTAATCTTAATAAATTAATAATCTCTAAAGATTACGAATTATTAATAAAAAAACCTTACTAATTTAATAGTAAGGTTTCATAGTGATTTTATAATTAAATCTTGGTGTGATTTCAAATTACTTCTTTAATAAATCTCTGATTTCACCTAACAATACTTCTTCTTTTGTTGGTTCTGGAGGAGCAGCCGGAGCTTCTTCTTCCTTCTTCTTCATATTATTAATTCCTTTTACAATTAAGAACATGATAAAGGCAACAATAATGAAATCAATAACAGCTGTTAAAAATGTTCCATAATAAATTGCAGCTTCTGCAGCAGTTTCTACACCATCTGCACCAACTACAGCTTCATTCAATACATACTTCAAATTGTCCATGTTTGGACTTCCAAAGATTAATCCAATAAGTGGAGACACAATTCCTGTAGTGAATGTAGTGATTACTTTACCAAAAGCAGCACCCATTACAAATGCAACAGCAATATCAACTAAATTGCCTTTCATTGCAAACGCCTTAAATTCTTTTAACATCGGTTTTTCGTATTTTAATAGTTAAATAATTAGAAAAAATCGACTTTGTGACGGAGTAATTATCATTAGTCACATAAAATGTTAAAATTAATTTTTTATTATGTTTTTGTAAAACAATACTTTATATATTATATAAATTTATTTATGTTAATGTTTTAACTTATTGCTCTTTTAGTCCTTAGTTCCTTTGTAGAGTTCATAACCATGAAATTTACATTGTAAAGCACCATTAAAAATCAAATATTTAGAAGAAGGTCTTAATCCTACTAATTTTAGCGCTTCTAAGTTGGAAGTAATAATCCAAGCATTATAACCTGCAAAATTATTTTTCATTTGATCGCCTAACATTTTATAGAAATCAAAAATATCTTGAGAAGTTTCGATACGTTCGCCATATGGTGGATTCATCATTAATAATCCATCATTATCTGGAGCTTGATTTTTCTCGAATGCTTTCCGTTTTACTTCTATGAAATCTTCCATTCCAGAATTAGCAATATTACGTTCGGCTATTCTGACAGACTGAAATGCTTTATCAAATCCTAAAATTGGAAAACTTGGTTTGACTATTTTTTCCTTTGCTTCTTCTACGACTTCATTCCAAATATCTTCTTGAAAGTTTTTAGATTTTTTAAAAGCAAAATATTCACGATGCAAATGTGGCGGCGTATTAGAAGCAATCATAGCAGCTTCTACCAAGAAAGTTCCTGAACCCGACATTGGGTCAATAAAGGTTTTTTCTCCTTTCCAACCCGTCATTAAGATAAGACCAGCAGCCAAAGCTTCATTGATTGGTGCGATGAATTCCTCTCTTCTATATCCTCTTTTATGCAAAGATTCTCCCGAAGTATCAATTGAAATTGTGAAATCGTGTTTTGCCACATGAACATTTACACGCAAGTTTGGTGTAGCAGTATTGACACTCGGACGCTTTCCGTTTTTCTCCCTAAATTGGTCAACAATCGCATCCTTTGTCTTTAAGGCGATATATTTTGAATGACGAAATGTACTTGAATTAACTACGCTATCAACAGCGAAAGTCTCTTTCAAGTCCATATATTTTGCCCAGTTTATTTCTTTTGCTTGTTTGTATAATTCGTCGGTACTTGTAGTCGTAAATTTTTTAACAGGGATTAATACTCTAAGTGCCGAACGAGCATTCAAGTTGATTTTATATACCATTTTCGTATCACCTTGACAAGAAACGGCTCTTTTTAATTTCTTAACATCACTTGCTCCTAAATTTATCAACTCTTCAACCAAAACATCCTCGAACCCATGAAAGGTCTTTACAATAATTTCAAACACTATTTTTTATTTTTCTCTATTTTCAAAATCTACCTTTTAGATTTATTCAAATAGTTTATTTTCAAAGCTGTAAAATTACGCTTAATTCTATGAAAAGTGAGATTCGAGAAAGAAAGTTAGAAAATTACTCTTTTTATATCTTTCGAAACCAGAATTTCTTCTATTGTTTTATTAAGAAAATGGTTCTTTAAAAACCTTTGTGTTAAAAAATCGACTTTTTTAAATTTTTGAACTTTTCTTTCGTGTAGTCGTGTCGTTATATTGTCGTTCATACTGTGATAAGACAACTACACGAGGAAAATTTAAAGAATTACTTTCTCTTAGGTTAAGTATAAAAATTATCAAAGAATCATATAAATAGCATCTAACCAACGATTAATAATAAATAAAGCGTTTATTTAATAATGAATTTCAATCGCTAAATAATATTAAATGAAAAGATTAATCATAACAATATCGTTTGTCTATTTGTCTATTTTAGGCTTTTCGCAATCGTATATTAATCCAATTACTTTTGAACAAACGACTGGAATTTTGCCCGAAGAAACGGATAGTTTGGTTTTAGAAAAAATTTTGGGCGATAGTCGATTTGTGATTCCGCATAGTATTTGTCATGCGATTTATACCGAAGATGGACAATATATAATTGTATGTGGGAATAGCTATGTCGCTTGTTTTGACCAAGTTTCTGGAGAACGAATTTGGCAACAATTTTTAGATAAGGAAAACAATAAACCAACTTATTATCCTATAAGAACAGCGGCAACTCATGTTGTTACGAATCAATTAGTTGTTGGGTCAGACAATGGAAAAGTTTGGTTGATAGATTTGTCAACAGGAAGAATCAAAAAGGTTTTGGCAGATAGAATGAACTGGTTAATGTCGGTTACTTTTTCTCCGAATGGTCGATATGTTGCGATGGTGGATATTAAGGGAAAGTATAAAATGTATGATTTAATTAAAGACAGAAAGGTAAGTTTACCAAAGATTATTAATCAAAGGGGAGAAGTTGTTCAGTTTTCAGATGATGGAAAATATTTAGCGATAGGTTTCAAAGAATCATTTTGGATTATAGATTGGAAAGCATTTCAAGCAAAAAAATATAAAGCGCCTTCTACAGTTCAAAGTTTGGTATTTATTAATGGAAATAAGGAAGTTTTAATTTCGGGTTGGACAGGATTTATTCAAAGAGTACATTTAAAAACAGAAGAAATAATTTGGGAAGATAAGGTTGAACATTGGTTAACGCATTTGCAGGTTTTGCCTGATAAAATAAGCGTTTTAGGGATTACAGCAGAATATGTGTTACACATTGATTTGGAAAATTATAAGATAAAAGAAACCGATTTAAGTGTTCGCGAGGCAATGGATTTACATCCTAATGGAAAAACAATTTTAACGATTAAAGATAATACGAATAGAGTAGAGCAGTATGATTGGAAAACGGAGAAGTCAGTGAATAATAGTATTTATTATGCTGAATATCCAAGAAAATTAGCATTCTCTCCTAATGGAAAATATTTCGCTGCTGGACCTAAATACATAGCTGATAAAGCAATTTTTTGGAATACGGAGAATTGGGAAATTGTAGGAACAATAGAAACGGATAATTGTAAAGGGTTTAAAAATTTTGAATTCATTAATAATGGTAATCATTTTTATGCATTATCTAATTGTGATTTTGAAAAAATGAGGAAACGAAAACACCATCATTATTATAATGTACCTTCTTTTAAACCACTGAGATTAGGTCAATTTATAGAGTTTAAAAGAAAACCATTTCATCATGTTTCTACCAGTTTAGAAGCTAATGGAGCAACTCATTTAAAAAGTCAATTACCAGTTAAAACTTCGAGTTATACCGATAAATTAGAAGATGTTTTGAATCCTTATTTGTTTGGTGGATTTACAATCGAAACGGCATATTTTGCAGGAGTTACTTATGAGAATATGTTATATGTTTATAATATGAAAACAGGAGAAAAAGTAGCAGGAACGCCTTTGTCAAATTTTTCAGTAGTCGCTTGTGTGATTCATCCAGAAGCAAAATTAGTTGCAGTTACATCTTGGGATGGGTTGATTTATTTATATCGTTGGAAATAAGAAAACACCAAAATTGATGTAATCGACATCTAAATAGTAAATTATAACTGAAAGAAGATTTATAACAAACACACCTGAGGTAAATGAAATATACATATCTAATAATATCATTATTAATTAGTTTTAGTCTGGATGCACAAGATTATATTGTGCCGATTACTAAAACCAGATTAGTAGGGAATTTAGTGACAGGAGCAGATTCTATGACTTTAGAAAAAGTGATTGGCTGTAGTAAGTTTGCAGTTCCGAATAAGGCTTGGAGCGGTGTTTATTCTACAGATGGTAAATATATTGTCATTGGAGGTTATAATTATATTGCTTGTTTTAATCAAAAAAATGGAGAACGAGTTTGGGGGAAATTTATAGATGAAAGACCAAGATATCCAGTTGGAAATCCAGTGAGGACAATAGCGATTCATCAAGAAACGAATCGATTGGTTTTTGGTGCGGATAATGGAAAAATATATTTGTTAAACTTCAAAACTGGCGAAACTGAAAAAGTATTAGGAGAAGATTTGGGATGGGTTATGGCAGTTGTAATCTCTCCAAATGGACGATTTACTGCGGGAACTGATATAAAAGGTGGATACAAAATGTGGGATTTAAAAACGGGTAGAGAAATGCCTTTACCGAATATTCCTAATGGACGTGGAGAAGCTGTAAGTTTTTCGAGTGATGGACAGTTATTAGCGATTGGTGGTAATAATTGTATTCATATAATTGATTGGGATAATCAAAGTTCGACAAAGTATGATGCACCATCAACCGTACAAAGTATTGTGTTTATTAATGATAATAAAGAAGTTTTGATTTCGGGTTGGACGGGTTTTGCACAGCGAATTCATTTGGAAAGCAAAGAAATATTATGGCAATATAAAACAAGAAGTTGGTTAATTAATATACGGGTTTTACCAAATCAAACGAGTGCATTAGCGATTTCACCAAAGCATGTTTTACACTTAGATTGGGAAAATGATAAGGTGACTAATACGTTTATTCCAGTAAGAACGGCAATGGATTTACATCCTGATGGAAAAACTATTTTAACGCTCGGTCAATTTGTTAATCGTTCGGAACAATTGAATTGGGAAACCAAAGAGGAAATTTGTCAAATTCCCTTCTTTAATGAATTACCAATGGGTTTAGTTTTTTCTCCTAATGGAAAATATTTAGCTGCGGGTTCTTATTATTCATCTGATAAAGGAATTCTTTGGGAAACAGAAAATTGGACAACAACTGGATTGATTAGAGGAAATAATTCAAAAGATAGTGAAATACCTCCATTTTCATATGCTAAGTTTTTTAGTCGAAATAGAAATCGTTATCATCATATGGCAGTTAATTTAGAATCAACGACAACTGCACATTTAAAAAAATTGCTACCAATTCAAACCAATGCTTTTTTTGGTGCTTTAGACGATTCATTGAATAGACATTTATTTGGTGGCTGGACGATTGAAGATGTTTATTTCGCTGGCGTAACCAACGAACATATGCTGTACATTTTTAATTCTAAAACAGGAGAGAAAGTAGCTGGAACACCGTTACCGGATTTTGAAGTTGTTGCTTGTGCCATTCATCCTGAAGCTAAAGTTGTTGCCGTTAGTGCTTGGGACGGATTGGTTTATATTTATCGGTGGTGAAAAAATATGAACCTTTAGAAATTACAAGATTTGCCATTCTCTTTCAACCAAACTTCTTTTTCTTCATAATTAGGCATTACATCAGAAACGATTTTCCAAAATTTTGGAGAATGATTCATTTCTTTTAGATGTGCTAATTCGTGTACGATTACATAATCAATTACTTCTTCGGGCGCAAAAAGTAAGCGAGTAGAAAAGTTTAAATTTCGTTTTGTAGAACAACTTCCCCAGTTTGATTGATTATTTTTTAAGCGAATATCTTTAATATCTTCTCTAAAGAAGGCGTCATTCCAATTATCGACTTTTCTTGAAAATTCTGCTAAACAATCTTTTGCTATTGTTCGACTAATTAGTTGTCGGATTGCTTTATTTAGATGTGCTTTATTATCATTATTACTCAGTTTTAATTGTAAAATATTTCCTTGTAATAATTTTGCAGCATGTGTTTTTCTATCCTCAAAAATAAGTTTAATAGTATATTTTCTATTGAAAACACTTAGTTCAGAACCATCAGTATATGTTTTTCCTAATATGTTTTTTTGTTTTGTTTCATCTGATAATTGTTCTTCAATCCAAGTTTTGAACCATTCCCAACATTCCTCTCTTTTTGCTTTGCTGAGTCCATAAGGCATTCTTAAAATAGCACCATTTTTAGTCAAAGAAATTCGAGCATTTCGCCGTCTTTCTTCATAAATAGTCACTATCAAAGGAATATTATTTATCTCGATAGAGGTTTTTACTTTTTTTACTATTTTACTCGCCATTGATTACGATTGTTGTGTCATCATATTTTGGATGATTTCTATTTTTCAATTACTTTACATCGAATATCTATCAAATATTGCATTACGTTTTCAATTTCATCCTCTTCTAAAGTGTGAAAAATCAGTGGATTTTGAACTGCCCAAATTTCATAAATAATAAATGAATTTTCTTTTCTTTGAGCTAATGCTTCTTTAAATAGTTGAATATCAATTGGTGTATCGACTTCTTTATTTTTATTAAATTCATGAGCAATTAACCAATTTAATAAACACTCTTTTGCTTCTACATATTCTAATTTACCAAGATAATCTACATACTTTGAATTTCGATAGGTTTCACTAAATTTCCAAACGGCTTTACAAGTTGCATAAGCTTTTAGTACCTCATTTCTGCTTTTTATCAAAACACTATCTTTTCCTACTTCTCGAAAAGAATATCCAAAATCAAAACGCCAATTATCTTGATATTCTAAATTAGAATCTAAATAAATCATCTTTAAATCATGGAGTATTTCAGGATGATTTCTATTTAAAAGATGTGCCTTTGTTATATTGCGATAAGCTTGTCGATGAATGCCTTCTTGTCTGTAAATTAAAGCAGATTGCCAATAGGAAGTGTAATCTAATCTATTGATTATTAATATTTTACTATAGGTTTTGATTGCTAAGCTAAGTTGATTTTGTTCCTTATAAACGGATGCAATTTTATGTAGAATCCAAATGTTTTGTTTATCAATATCAAGAATTGCTTGATAATATTTTAAAGCTTTGTCCCACTTTTTTTTATTAAAACTCTTATTTCCTTTTTTTAATAATTTCTGAATTTTTCGTTGTCCATCAATGGTATAAACTGTTGCTTCAAAAGGAGGATTTGCTAAAATTGGTTGCTTATGTTTATAGTTATCAGCTTGTTGAAAACCATATTTGATTATCGAACTTGAAATGATTTCTTTAAAATTTTTAGGTGTGTTAAGTTCTTGAGCATCAAGGCTTACAAAACAATTAAACAATAACAAAAAAAGATAAAATTTTGCTTTCATAATTGGTATTTAATTGTTTTGTGAAGCCTAATACTTGATAAAATTATTATTTCAAAAGTTTTTTAATTTCAAAAATGAAACTTGGGTCAGAAGCCTTTTTAAAATTAGTAATAAAACGCCCTTTTTTATCTAATAAAAAATAGTGTGGCAAACTAATCACATTATATTGTCGAGTTAAATCTGTTTGTCTACCTTCTGCCCAGACATTGACACCATAATTGGGTTTACGTTCCAAAAACTGTTTCCAACTATCTTTTTTCTCATCCAACGAAATATATAAAAAGACAATATCTTGCTCTTGTAATTCTGCTCGATTACTTAAAGATTCCTCTTGCTCTGCAATACAAGGCTGACACCAACTTGCCCAAAAACTTAAATAAATCAATTTATCTTGATAATCGGATAAGGAAACGGTATCTCCATAATTGTTCATAAGAGTGAAATCAGGAGCGGATTGCTGGTCAGAGAAAGCAACTGCTCGCTCATAAACGTCTGTAACTGCTTTTTTATAATGATTTACTACACCAACGCGCATGAATTTTTCATAATAAGCAGTAATAAAAGGAATATTTGTTGGTTTAATATTTCTTGCCAATAATCGTCCAATCATAAACTCTTCAGCATCATCACTCAGTTGTCTTTCAGCTAACTCGTAGGTTTTTGCAAATCGCTCAAAATTACTAATTGTATCCGTTTTACCATACATTGAAACAAAAGCATAATTTAAATAAACATCTAAAAAATACCCATATTCAGGTTGAATAGTTGCTTTATCATTACTCAATTCTAAATCCCAAATGAAGACATAAAATTCATCTGGAATAGTATCGCCTCTATTTTCTCTTAAATTCGCATAAGTGAATAAATAACTCGCCCAACGGTATTTTATTAATGCTTCTATATAACCTTTTAGTTCTTCTGATAAATCTCGTTGAATCGGGTCATTCAAATAGAATTGATGTTCTGTATCTTGATTTACAGCCACAAAATCAATGAAATCATCAGGATTCAACTCATTCATTTTTTCAAAAATATTATTCGGAATAGAAAGCGGAGCAACAATAGCTTCGTTGAATTTATCTCTCATTCCAAACTTTTGAATATAACGATGTAGGAATGAATTATCATTAAAACCATAACCATCAAACTTCATAGAATTGATAAAATCATCATTATCGAAATTGAGTTCTAAACTATTATCAGGACTGATGAATAACAACATTTCTTTATTATCATAAGATAATATTGCTGGTCGAGGTGTCGTGATTTCTAATGCCAATGCATATTCACCATTGAAATCTAAATCCGTTTCCGTAACCACTTCTGAACCATTAATATCATTAGGTTGATATTTTATTTTTACCGAACGACTATTTGGATTTGTAACAGTTCCATATACAATCGCTCGTTTTTGAGCTGTTGTCAAATTGAAAAAAGCTAATCCAAAAAATAATAAAATTAGGTGTTTAAAGCATTTCATACTATAAGCTATATTTATTTATACTACTATAATTTATGTTAATTTTATATAGATATTGAACCTAAAAAAGATTAAATATCTGAACATAATTAAACAAGTTAGAACTCTTGGACAATTGTGTTCAACTACTTAATTTTAATAAAGATAAAATCATTCATCAAGATATTGACGCAGAATATAAAAAAAGTCAAGTTAATGATATAAATATCACTTACTTGACTTTTCTATTAAATTGCTACACCTCTTATTATAATTATTTGCTTACTACAATTATGATAATAATATTAAATAACTACAATTTTAGCTTGAATCCTATTATTTTCTATGATACGTTCTGCAAATGATTTGTGACCATAAGGTGCGAAGACTACAAATTGACCATTCTTCATAGTTGCTAAACGGCTTAACAATTTCCATTTTGTAATTAGGTTTTGTTTATTACTCGTTTTTTGAGCTATTTCAAAATAGGATTTTCCAGAAGAGTTTTGTGCGGTAATATCAGGTGAAACAGAATTTCCATTTGAAGACCCTACAAATGAATTAGTATCTTCCATTTCTTCTTCAAAAGAAGCTTTTATTGATGAATATCCTTTTCCTTTTACCCAACTGATTGCTTTTTCTCTGGCATCTGCCAATTTTTTATCTGTACTCATTATTATATCGTTTTCATTCTCAAATATATTTCTTCTTACAATAGTCCCTCTACAAAAATAGAAGGTGCTTTTTTATAGTACCTTCTATTTTTAACTATATCTATTCGTCAGCATATTTTTGCTCAATATAAGTCGCTTTCAAAATTTCTTCTCTTCTTTCAATAGAAGGCTTCGTGAAATGTTTTCTTCTACGAAGTTGCTTTAATTGATTTGTTCTTTGAACTTTACGCTTGTAATTTTTTAATGCACGGTCAATTGACTCGTTATCTTTAATATTTATAACCAACATATTATTTACTATTTTATAATTAGTCAAACAATTGATATTTGTCAACTGTCAATTTATGAATAAAAGCTGTTTGAACTAAGTTTTAATTTATTGAATATCTGTTGATTATTCATTAAAAAATTATTCAAGTCGCTGATAATTTAATTTGTATTTGAAAAGAGTTTCTTCGTTTTAGATGAGAATTATTTAGAAACTCAAATGTTTAGAAAGCACTTTTGATTAATTAACTTAGAAAGTGTTTAATAAACACTTTCTAAGTCGTTAAGATTTTAATACACTGTTTTAGGTATAAGAAACTTATATTGTTTTAAAATCTCACTCAAATTTTGTTTGAATTATTCGTAAACATATTCAAAAACAGTAATGTTCATTGCTCTCGTCTTACCATTTTTCCCTGTTTTTTCTTCAAATTCAATCATTTCGCCTTTTTCTACCTTTTCATAACCAGACTCTTGCAAATCTGTAATGTGTAAAAAGATGTCTTCACCTTTTTCAAAAGGACGAATAAATCCATAACCTCGTTCTTCATCGAACCATTTCACTTTACCTTCTTTCATCATAATACTAACTGATTTTTGATTATTAAATAATTAAACTAAATCAATAAGTATTTACATAGCTCTCAATGATCTTCAAAATAACACGTTTGCGAAACTCTTTTAAGTCACTACAAATAATTAGAATTGATACAATTGATGGAATTAAATATAGGGTAATTTTAATGTACGCTACGTAAACTCATTTATTTTTAATTCTTTCTTGTGATACACTATTAATAACAGGATCACGCATTCAAATGTTTTATTTCCTTGCCATTTTTATCTGTTAAAATTGTTTATTCAACTTCATTTAACATTAGTACATTCAAGGAATAAATAATATATATAATTAAAACGAAAAGTCAATCTTTTTAACTTTAAGTTTTAGTTATTTTTTATTGCTGAAAAATTAGTTTTTTGGTGTATGTGTCAATTGAATCAAATCACCAACTCTTTCTTTCAAATTTTTTCTGTGAATAATAAAATCTAAGAAACCGTGATCTAATAAAAATTCAGAAGTTTGGAAACCTTCTGGTAAATCTCTTTTAATTGTTTCTTTTATTACTCTTGGTCCCGCAAAGCCAATCAAAGCTTCAGGCTCAGCAAAATTTAAATCACCTAACATTGCATAAGAAGCAGAAACGCCACCTGTTGTTGGGTCCGTTAAAAAGGAAAAATATGGTAAACCAGCTTTTCCCATTAAAGATAATTTTGCAGAAGTTTTAGCCATTTGCATTAATGAAAATGCAGATTCCATCATTCTTGCACCTCCAGATTTCGAAATAATCATTAAAGGAATATGATGTTCCAAAGCATAATCAACAGCTTTTGAAATTCGCTCTCCAACAACAGAACCCATTGAACCACCAATGAAACTGAAGTTCATACAAGCAATTATTATCTTCCTACGATTAACATTTCCAACACCAACAGTAATTGCATCTGTAACAGATACATCAACTTTCTTTTTTGCTGCTGCTAATCTTTCAGGATAAGATTTTAAATCTTTGAATCCTAAATAATCTTTAGATGTTAAATCATCAAATAAATAAGTGACTTTACCATCAAATAGAATTTCAAAATATTCTTTAGAATCTATCCTAACATGATAATCACATTTAGGGCAGATATATATATTTTCCTTTAATTCTTTTTGTGTACTGGTAATCTTACAACGTTTGCACTTGTACCAAAGTCCTTCTGGAGTTTCTTTTTTTTGCTCCGTAGATGTCTGAATTCCTTCTTTGATTCGTTTAAACCAACCCATAAAAAATTGTGTTTTGAATGTTTTTAAAAATGGTTGATTAGCGATTTGATTTATTCATTATGAAAAAAATATAATATCTTCCTTAACATTGGAAAAAGATAAAAATCGCCCTATTCAAAATTACCTTATAATATGACATTCAAATCTAAATAACATATTGAATTTCAGTGAATTATAAGACTATTTGAAATAAATAAAAATTAACTTTATCTCAAACAAGGCTCAAAGGTACTAAAAAATGCCTTGTATAAGTGCGAAAAAAAACTATTTTTCAAGTTCAAACTCTAATTTCATACCTCTTATATCGGATTTCATGATTAAGTTAGCGTCACCAAGAGAAACAATATCAAAATTAAGCTTGAATTCACCAACATTAGCAACTGTTCTTTCTTTCAATTCATAAGCCATAGGAACGCCATTATCAATACCTGGAAAACCTGCTAAATTTATAGTAACCGTATTATCATCGCCAAAGTTAAATGAGCCATCACTAACACTATTAATTTTATCGCCATTGCTTTTATAGACAGACTTTATCGTCCATTCTCCAATTAATAATTCTGGTTTAAATTCTTCTTGTTGAGGCTCGTCTGTTTCGGTTTCTGTACAGGCAGAAATACCGACTAATAGCAACAAAGAGAAAGGCATTAAATATTTAATTAGTTTCATAATATTAATTTTTGTATTTGTGTAAATTTATATAAAATCGTCTTATTTAGTTGAGGGATTGTCGGTATTATATTATTGGTATGTCTTTATTTTTATGACGAATGTTTACTGACATTTTTTATCAATAAATGCTGCCACCATATCTAAAGCATTTTCGAATTTTTCATGATTATTAATAATCACATCTGCCTTTTCTTTATATGGTTTAATAAATTGCTCATAAGCTGGCATTACATGATGTTCATATCTATAAAGTACATCTTCAACTGGATAATTTCGTTCAATTTGGTCCCGTTTGATTCGTCTAATAACTTTTAAACCATCTCTTGCATCAATAAATAATTTGAAATCCAATAATTTCAAAATCTCCTTATAGTGAAAAATAAAAATCCCTTCTACAATAATTACTTTTGTTGGTTTAAAAGTAAGCATTTTAGGCTTTTGTAAATTATTATTAAAAGTATATTCTTCTTTAATAATAGTTTCTCCATTTGCTAATTTAGCTAAATCATTAGCAAAAGCCATAGAATCAATAGATGTTGGCAAATCAAAATTAGTTACTCCTTTATTGTCAATTAATTGTGCTTCACGAGGCTTATAATATTCATCTTGAGAAACAATACAAATATCTTCAGTAGAAAATTTTAATCCTAATCGTTTTAGAAAAGTTGTTTTTCCCGAACCGCTACCGCCTGTAATTCCTATTATAAAAGGTTTCATATAATGTATTTCTAAAGGTATCAATTTCTATTTAATGTCCGATACCTGTAAAATCAGTTTCAATAAAATACAAATTTAGCAGGATTTTGAAAAATCATTAATATTAATAACTATTTGACTGTAAAGAATTTCTATTTTTGGCAAAAATGTGAATTTTATATAGTCAATTAATGTAATTTAAAAATTAAAATGATTCAAAATCAGAAGGATAAAAATTCAATTGTATCATTTTAGTATTAATTAATCAAGGAAGTTTTACTCAAGAAAGATGGATATATTAAGAGGTTTATTAGGAATGTTTGTGTTGTTAGGAATCTGTTATTTACTAAGTTCAGATAGAAAAAACATAGATTGGAAATTAGTTTTATCTGGTTTAGGAATTCAATTAGGCTTAGCTTTATTATTATTAAAAGTTCCTTATGTCGATGTTGCTTTTAAAGGAGTTTCTAAATTTTTTGTATCTATTTTAAATTTTTCAGAAGCTGGAGCTTTATTCCTCTTCGGAAATATTATTACTGATTTAAATACATTCGGTTATATTTTCGCCTTTCAAGTATTACCAACTATTGTATTTTTCTCTGCCTTTTCTGCTATTCTGTATTATTTAGGCATTTTGCAAAAGATAATTTATGGTTTTGCATGGGTGATGAGTAAAACAATGCGATTGTCGGGTGCGGAAAGTTTAGCTGCTGCGGCTAATGTTTTTATAGGACAAACAGAAGCACCTTTAGTAGTTAAACCATATCTAGATAAGATGACAAAATCTGAAATCTTATGTTTGATGACAGGTGGAATGGCAACTATTGCAGGAGGCGTTTTTGCTGCTTATGTAGGTTATTTAGGTGGCACAGAAGATGCTCAACGAGAAATATTTGCAACGCATTTATTAACAGCTTCAATTATTTCAGCTCCTGCTGCTATTTTGGTAGCTAAAATTCTTTTTCCTGAAGAAAATCCAGAGGCTATTAATTCTGACTTGAATATTTCTAAAGAAAAAATTGGTTCAAACTTATTAGATGCAATTTCGAAAGGAACAACTGATGGTTTGAAATTAGCGGTGAATGTTGGTGTGATGTTGATTGTTTTTACTGCTTTGGTCGAAATGGCAAATCAAATATTGATGGGCACAGTTGGAGAATGGACAGGTTGGAATGAGCAAATTCAAGCAGCAACTACTGGACGTTTTGAAGGATTTACATTCACTTATTTATTAGGTTTAATATTCGCTCCAGTTGCTTGGCTTTTAGGTGTTCCAAATCAAGATGTGATGTTGATTGGGCAATTATTAGGACAAAAAACGATGATTAATGAATTCGTTGCTTATGCAGATTTAGGAGCAATGCGATTAAATCCAGATATTGTTTTATTACCAAAATCGGTTTTAATTGCGACTTATGCACTTTGTGGTTTTTCTAATTTTGCTTCTATCGGAATTCAAATTGGAGGAATTGGCGCATTAGCACCTTCACAAAGAAAAACACTTTCTGAATTAGGAATTAAATCTTTAATCGGAGGTACAATTGCTTGTTTTTTAACGGCTTGTGTTGCGGGTATGTTAATTCAAGATTTTGAAATTAAAGATATTTCACAACCAGCAGAAATTGCTGTCATGGATATTGATAATATTTCATTTAAAGGTGGTGAATTTCAAACTCCTTTGAAGCGTTTTGTTGGAACGATGGGCGAACCGGATAATGTGGTTACACCAGATTATGAAAGTGGATATTTTGCAGAAGTAGATACGAATGTTGTACAGTTTGTTTATGGAGACAATCGTTTTAATGTATATGATGGCTGGGCAGAAATTGCTTATGTCAATTTCCAAGATACGACGGAGAATATAGTCTTAAGTTCAAATGATATTACGCTAAGTGCTGCAACGACTTTAGTAGATATAGAAAGTTATTTTCCTTCTTCAATGAAGATTGCAAGAGAAAATGAAAGTATAAAAGACGGAAAAGGAAAACTAAAGTTGAAAGGGAAATCAGTTGATTTTGATGGATATTTTGAATTGTACTTTGAAGATAATCAATTACAGACTTTAGAATATTTAGAAAAGTAATTTTAAGTACCTGGACATAATTAAACGGGTATAAATAACGCGGTTGTCCCGATAAAAATCGGGATGAATCATTTTTTTGCTATACGATTTATAAAAATGTGAACATAGCCGAGTTATACGAACATTTTTTAAAGAAGTATAGTGAAAAAAGAACAAGTTAGAATACTTGGATAATTGTGTCCTGATACTTAAATATGAATTAGTATTAATATCAGAATTTTGAGTAAAACTTAAAATGAGACAAAAAAGAAACCCTTAGAGAATATCTTTAAGGGTTTTTATTGATAATATCGTGGTATATTTTAATCTTATAATTTTTAATTTTCAGTCATTATAATCTTATTGAGCAACATAATCACCCATTGGACTTCCTACTTCATCACTTGCATGTTCTGGCTGAATAGTATATTCTTCATATAAAGTTTGGAAAGTTTCCAAAGCTCCAAATTCATCATGTGAATAAAACAAAATTGTTTTGTGCCATTCTGCATCTAAACTGTAATGTTCTTGAACGAAGTTTTCAAAACCTGTTAAATCAATTGAATCGGCTAAACCTTGTGCCATTGCATCTTTTCCCCAAAGGAAAGCATACAAACAATAGATTGATTTTTGTGGTAAAAAGTCATAAGGACGGTCACGTAAAGCTTTGAAGATAGGTAATTCTTCTTCACCCATTCTAAACTCTTGAACTAATTCAAAGAATTTATCATAAGCATCATGTGTATCCTGACTCATATAATGTGTAATGAGTTTCATTTCACATTGCATACCTAAAGTGCTTTTATGATTAAAGGTATCTAATAACCAATCATAAAATCCATCTAAATAATCCCAAACATCTGTTTGGTCTGTACAATTCACACCATTTATGTAGGCTTTCAAGCTGTAAATCGTGCGTGAAGGCAAATACATTGCAGGTCTTTTTAAAATTTCTTCTACTGTAATAACTGACTGAATATCTATCATAATTGTTTTCTTTATTGTTTGTGTAATCTGAAAGAAAACTGAGTTTTAGTAATTTTTAGTAATTATATTTTCGTCACTTTTTAATGAACTTACTTTGTGTTAGGCATTTTCCGTGCCTACTTGATAAAACTTGTTACTTTTTAATAAAAATTTTTAAATATTATTTTTTATAAATTAATCGAATTTTGACTTAATTGTCTGATATTCAATTAATTGTTTTGGTATTTTAATTATTGTTATATGTTTTTTTATTAATTTATTAATGATGTTTTTAATTATATTAATATTAATCATATAAAGAAAAATGAATTTTTATTCATTTAAAATACTACGTTTGACTTGTATAATGATGTCACAAAATTCAATTAACAAGGAATACATATGATAAAAAGTTCTCATATTTGATTCATCATAATAAAACTTAGTAGTTTATTATATTTCGTCACTCAATGAACAACCATATTTAATCTCAACAAATGAAGCATGAACTTGTCCTCCAAAAGGTGGATTTAGCTTTTTTATCCGAACAACAATTTGTTGAATTTCGGGATGATTACTAATTAGTTCATCAATAATAGTTTCACCAATAGTTTCTAAAAGTTTTACGCTTTTAGACATGACTATTTTAGTTGTATTATATATAGTTTCATAATTCAATGTATTTGTTAACTCATCAGCAATTATATTGTTAGGAAATTCTATTATCGTTTCAACATCTATTAAATAGTCATTTCCAATAATATTTTCAGTTTCATAAAAGCCATGATAAGCATAAAACTGCATTCCTTGCACGCCAACTTTTAGTTGCTTTTTCATCACATTAAATAATTTATAAAGACACATACTTTTATGTGTTTTCTTAATTCTTCCCCAAATTATGTAATTTTTTTTACTAAATCCAGTCCCTTGATGCAACCATACGCATTATAATTATTTGTAATATACTATTATTTGAATAATAGTTTACTAAATATGATATATTTTATTCATTTTAAATGCAATACATATATAAATTTTCTAATATTAAGTGTAATTTAAAATTGTCTGAAAAATGTAAAAATGATTTAATTTTAATTTTTTTTGAATTTCGATGCAACCATATTATAATTTTTATCGACTGCGTGCTTTTTGAGTTTATCTGAAATATTCTTTTTTTAATCTATTTTTAAACTCATCTATCAATACTTTTAGTAATTTGGTCATATAGAATTAGAAATAGAAAATTGAAGTATTCAAATTGTTTTATCAAACATTTACTTCTCACTAATTCAGGTAATTTTTCATTAAAAAAGTAAAATAAAATTTTATGTCATTGAAAATAAGCTATAATGCACCTGTTGTACTAACGTTTTCATTAATCTGTGCAGCTGTTTTTTTTATACCTTTTACCACTACTAATGCAGTTGCGAGTGGTCCATTTGCACATTTATTTATCTTAGAGAGTTCTCAAGATTATTTATCGATGATTTTATATGTTTTTGGGCATGCAAGTGTAGACCATCTTTTAGGTAATTTGAGTTTTATTTTGCTTTTAGGTCCAATTATAGAAGAAAAATATGGAAGTGCTAATTTGCTATTAATGATTGGTATTACTGCATTAGCAACAGGAATTTTAAATACATTTTTCTTTTCTACTGGTTTGTTAGGAGCGAGTGGAATTGTATTCTTATTTATAATATTGGCTTCTTTTGGAAATGCCTCAAAAGGGATTCCATTAACTTTTATATTAGTAGCAGTGTTATTTTTAGGAAAAGAAGTTTTTCAAGCGTTACAAGACAATAATATATCTGAATTCGCACATATTCTAGGTGGTATTTGTGGCGGTTTATTTGGATTTTCGGGCATCGTAAAACCAAAGAAAAAAGAAGCTGTTACGAATCAATTTGATTTATATTCTTAATAATAAGAAGCTAAATTCAGATTGTTTTAATGTTAGATAAATAAAAATTGAAAGTATGAAATATCAACCGATTGATTGTAATTTCTATGATATTCTTGAAGCAAATGCTGTTTTGAAGAAAAAAGTGGAAATTATATATTTGGTAGAAGGAGAAATAGAAGAAACTATTCAATCAGTTATCAAAGATTTATACATTAAAGAAAAGGCAGAATACATGAAATTGGTAAATGAACAAGAAATTCGTTTGGATAGATTAATTTCTGTTGATGGGCAAAAGTTAAATGGTGTTTGTTCGATTTGAAAAAGTTAATGCTAATAGTGCTATTTTCATAGTAATAATTTAAACTCTGTAACTATTAAAAACTGGAATATATTTAGAAATCATTTTCTGAATATATTCCTTTTTTATTTAAGAATAATCATGGATTAATTATTTGAACGTTAAATAGTTCCTACTTTATAATTTATAATTCCCATTAAATTTCCTATCTTATTATAATTCTTTAAATTTGTAAGCTGTTGAAAAAAAACTTAAATGATTTACTTCAACATTAAAAATTAGATAAAAATCATTAAATCAATATAAGTGAATACTGAAATTAATAAAGAAAAATTAACGGCGGCGGAAATTCGTGCAGAAAGAAAACCGACTTATGAGAAGATTGTCAAATGGCTTTGGCGATTTACTTTTTTAGGAATCATTGGATTCTTTTTGGTTTTTATTTGTTTGGCGCTATTTGGTGATATTCCATCAACAGAACGTTTAGAAAACCCGACAGTGAATTTAGCAACAGAAGTACTTTCTTCTGATGGTGAGGTTTTGGGACGATTTTATCGTCAAAATCGTGTTGTAGTAAGACATGATGAGTTATCTCCTCATTTGGTGAATGCATTGATTGCTACTGAAGATGAGCGATTTGAGGAACATTCAGGAATTGATGGTCGAGCTTTAGGTCGAGTATTATTTAAGACAGTTTTCACTTTAGATAAATCAAGTGGTGGAGGAAGTACGATTTCTCAACAGTTAGCTAAATTATTGTTTACAGATAAAATGGCGAGTAATATTGTAGAACGTGGTTTTCAGAAATTGAAAGAATGGGTTACAGCTGTAAAAATTGAAAGTCGTTACACAAAAGAGGAGATTTTATCAATGTATTTGAATGAATTTAATTTCATCAATGGTGCATATGGAATCAAATCAGCTTCTGAAATTTATTTTAGTCAATCTCAAGATTCTTTAAATCTTACTCAATCTGCCTTATTAATTGGTATGTTGAAAAATCCTGCTTTATATAATCCGAAACGTTTTCCTGATCGTGCAAAAGATCGTAGAAATGTTGTTTTGTCTCAAATGAAGAAAAATGGTTTATTAAGTGAAGAAGAATTCAATATTGAAAAAGAGAAAGAATTAGGATTGAACTTCAATAGAACTTCTCATAATGATGGTTTAGCGCCTTATTTTAGAGAAGAATTACGCCAAGAAGTGAAAAAAATCTTATCTCATGAAGATAATAGAAAGCCAAATGGTGAGAAGTATAATGTTCATACTGATGGATTGAAAATTTATACAACAATCAATGCAAAAATGCAAAAACATGCGGAAGCTGCTGCTTGGGAACACTTAAGTGGATTGCAGAAAACATTTTTTAAGCATTGGAAAGGGAAAGATCCTTGGACACATAAAACTAAGAAAACAACTAATTCAGATATCGAACGTCGTGAAAATTCATTGAATCGATTAGTTCAAGGTTCGGAGCGTTACTTGATTATTAGAGAAAAAGTAATCAAAAAGATAGCGGAATTGAAATTGCGTGATGCTGATGTCAAACGAATGATTCGAATTAAAGAAGAAGGTTGGACTTTAGCTGATGATTGGTTAGAATCTGGTTTTATTAATCAACGATTATTTGATTTATATAAGAAAACCTTGAATAGTGATGATTGGGCAATTGTGAAGCAAGAATGGGATGATTTACAAGCAAAAGTAGATAAAGAATTCAAGCAGAAGTATTATAAAATGAAGGTTTTCGCTTATAATGAAGCGGGTGAAACCGATACTTTAATGACGCCTTTAGATTCTATTCGTTATCACAGAATGATTTTACAAACTGGTGTAATGGCAGTAGATCCAAGCTCTGGAGCAATTCGTGTTTGGGTTGGTGGAGTGAATCATAAATACTTCCAGTTCGATCACGTTAATGCTGGTGTAGCTCGACAAGTTGGGTCGACATTCAAGCCATTTTTATATGCTTTATCTATTGATAAAAGAGGAATCGCACCTTGTCAAAAAATATTGGATCAACCAATTACTTTTGAAGCGGGAACTTTCGGTTTATATAAAAGCTGGACGCCTAAAAATGCGAATAATTCTTATTCAGGAGCAGAATATGATTTGAAATTAGCATTAAAACAATCTAAAAACTCTATTTCTGCTTATCTAATGAAAGATTTGGGAAGTGTAGAACCGCTTCGAGAATTTGTAGGAGATTTAGGAATTAATATTGATAGAATTCCGAAAACGCCTTCAATTTGTTTGGGTGCAGCGGATCTATCTGTTTTTGAAATGACAGGTGCTTATACGACTTTTGCGAATGAAGGAACTTACTCTGAACCGTTTTTCATTACAAGAATTGAAGATAAAAATGGTAATGTTATTCATGAAACACCATTAAAGCAAAAACCTGTAATGAGTGAAGAAGGAACTTATGCAATGGTTAATCTTCTAAAAGGTGTTGTTTCTGGAGCTGGAGGATTCGGCGGTATTAGAAGTGATGTTGGTGGAAAAACAGGAACGACAAACGAGCATGCAGATGGTTGGTTTATGGGCGTTACACCAAATTTAGTTGTTGGAACTTGGGTTGGTGGAGATGATCGTTGGGTGCGTTTCCGTTCTCTTTACTACGGTCAAGGTGCAAGAATGGCTCGTCCGATTTTTTCTACTTTCTTAAAGAAAATAGAAAAAGATGAAACTGTTGAATATGATAAATCAACACGTTTCGATTTGCCATCTCCGGAAAGGAAAATAGAAATGAATTGTGAATTATATGATTATGGTGGAGATGAAGAGTCCGAATTTATCGATTCTACGGCAAATGCAGAGGATTTTGATAGTGAATTTGGAAATGAATTCGATTAAATTGTGATTTGTATTCTGATAATACATATTACGTTGAGTCAATCAAATGAAGTGTTTATTTAGTGAGATGATTGGTTAAAAGGGCGAATGGTTATTGTGCCAATTATTAGCATGAGAATTGCCTTAGTATAAGTAACTATAACAAATACTTAAATGATTACACACTAAACAAGAACACTAATAATATTTATTATCAGAACACTCATCACAAACCGAGCTTCTTTATTGAAGTTCGGTTTTTTTGTTTTTATAACTTTATAAGAAACATGTTTAATCTTATCGAGATATTCTATTTCCATAATTAAATGAGAATCAATTTATTATAATTTATAAATTCTTGTTTAAGGAGTATTTGATATTTTTCTAATAACTTGGTATGAATTTTCAAAAAAAATCGCATATATTGTATAATAAATTCTTTTTCATAAAGCTTTAATGATGCCTTTACCTAATTACATATACGAACGAATGAATGAGCAAGTGCTCTGGACGTTGATTGATTATAGTCGTCGAACGGGGAAGAATATTCATGAACAAGGAAAAATATTAATTACGGTATTATCCAAATATTCTACAAAACACATTTTAAAATTTGAGAATATTTATTGGGAATTCATGCAGAAAACAAATGATGCAGACTTATGGGCAGCAGCTTATGTTTTGAATGACGGTTGTGATGAAACAGAATTTTTACACTTTAGAAATTGGTTAATTTTACAAGGACAAACAACATTCAAAAAAGTTTTATCTGATCCAGAAGTTTTAGTTGATTATATTAATTTTGAAAATTATCAACCACTTAATTTTCCTGATTTAGAAAAAGGTTTAGCAAAATTAATACAAAATAAAATAGGCAAAATGTACGAAATGCCTAATTACAAATCATTTGAATTATCAGGCGATTTTTGGATAACTGATATGGAAATTGTAGATAAAGTGCCTTTACTTTGCCAAAAAATGGGTTGGGGAAATACAGTTCCCGAAGGAGAATGGAAAAGTGATCATGACAAATCTGGTTATGCAGCAACTTCAAGACGATAAAATAATTCAAAGAAAAAATACATTGTTAATCAATGTGTTTTTTCTTTTTTAGAACTATTCAAAATGAATAAATTACTAATAGTTGTATTGTTTCTTAATATTCCTTTATCAGTTTTTGGACAAAATTATTTCCAAAAAGTATTTGGAGATTCGATGATACAAGAAAAAGGCATTTTGGTACACCAAACTAATAATGGAACGATTTATTTTATTGGAAATACTGCTCAATCGAATAATATTGCTGCCATTGGTTTTTACAAAATGACCGCAACTGGACAGATTGTTAGCCAACAAAATATTACATCAACCAACGGAAATTTATTTGCGAATGCAATGTTGGTGGAAGACGATAAATTTGTAATAGTAGGAGAGAAGCATGACAATGGAAATATTGATGGTTTTGCTTTAGCAATTGACACAACTGGTCAAGTTTTACAGCTTCAATTTTATGGAACACCAAATAAGACGGAGAATTTCAAATCTATTATTAAAAATCAGATTGGAGAATATATTATTAGTGGTTTTACAACGGGACTGAATAATATTGGAAATGATATTTATCTAACCGCTTTAACGGCTAATTTAACGCAAACTTGGTCAACGATAGAAGGGTCGAGTAGAAATGAGGTCGGACAGAAAGCGATTCAATTACCAAACGGAAATATATTTGTTGTTGGAGATCAAGCTCAAATAGCAGGGAATTATAATATTTATTGTCAATTATATACAGGAGATGGTCGCTTTATTTCAGATTTTATTATTCCTGATATTTATAATGGCGGCTCTAAATCAATGATTTTAGATGCGAATAATGATATTGTGATTATAGGAGAAATGAGTGCTCCAAATAGTGCTAATTTCGATATGTATTTGGTTAAATTAAATCAGAATGGTCAACTTATTTGGAAAAAATATTTGACAAACACGATGAATGGCGATGCTGGATTTGGAATTATTCAACCGACTAATGAAACTTATTTAATTACAGGTTATGCAGCTGGAATAGTATCTCAAACACAAGATATTGCTTTGTTTTCAACGGATACAAGTGGAAATGTATTGGAAAGTAAATTTTATGGCGGTGCAGGAATTGAAATTGGTTATACGGTTGCACCTTCAGTTAATGGTCGATTTTTAGTAGCTGGATTTGATAATATTGGAAATGATGTTCAGTATATGTTAATCTATGATAATATAAATTTGAGTGTAAGTACCTCAACAGTTTTTCAAGAGGAAAAAAACTTGATGATTTTCCCAAATCCTGTGATTCAACAAAGATTTAATTTTAATGAATTGATAGACAAAGCAAGGATTCAAATTTTTAATCCAAACGGAGAACTTTTGGAGAAAGGATTGATTGTTAATAGTGATATTTATCAATTAAAAAATAAGCTACCTTCAGGAAATTATTTTGTTAATTTGCAATTTGAAGATTTTCAAAAAACAATTCAAATTATTATTGAGTAATTAATAAATTAAAAATGACTTTAAAATTCAAAACAACTATAAATTGCGGAAATTGTATCAGAACGGTAACACCGTTTTTGAATGAATTAGAAGGTATAAAATCTTGGAATGTCGATACCGAAAATCCAAGTAAAATCTTGACGATAGAAACGGAAAGTGTAACGGCAGAAGTCGTTATTGAAACGGTAGAAGACTTAGGATTTGATATTGAAAAGATGTAAAATAGAAAAGTCGGACATCTAATCAATGTCCGACTTTTATGTATTTATTATTACGCATTCACCTTATAAACAATATCCATTTTCTCTAAAGCTTCAATGAATTCATTATCTGCATTTACCTTTCTTGTTTTAGAAAAAAGCGGTAATTTTTGTCGATTAGCAGAATCAATAAATAGCATTTTTAATTTGTGCTTAGTTTCTCCAGTTCCTGCTTTGCGTTTACACAATGCATCTAATCGCTCTACAAATTTCATATCAATTTTAGCAATATCAATCGTCAAACGAATAGATTCAATTTTGTTCTTTCCGACGGTTTCCAATAATTGCATTTCTCCAATTTTGAAATCAAATTCACCTTTATTTCTCCAACTCGGACGGAATTTTCCAGTTAGAAAAACGGCTTCACCATCATTCATATAATTTTTGAAATTGATATAATCTTCACCAAATAAGACAAAATCTCGAGAGTCATTAAAATCTTGTAATTCAAAACTTCCCCAACCAGTTCCTTTTTTAGAAATTCGGTGTTGCGGATTGACAATCATTCCTGCAATATTGATTTTTGCTTGTCCTTTTTCATGTTTTACCATATCTTTCAAAGTACAAGTCGTAAAGTTCTTGATTTCAATTTTATATTCATCTAAAGGATGTCCACTAATGAAAATCCCTGTAACTTCTTTTTCTTTATTTAATTTACCAATTAATCCCCATTCTTCCGAAACTGGAATTTTTGGTTCTGGAATCATAATATCATCAGAAGCACCAAAAAGTGATGTTTTGGCAGAAGCCAATTGTGAAACATAAGCCGCACCATATTTCAATAAATGCTCCAAGAAAGTATCATATTTATCAGACGGAACGAAGTATTGCGCTCGGTGCATTTCCTCAAATAAATCAAAACCGCCACCAAGTACCAAACTTTCGACGACTCTTTTATTAATCGATTTTCCTCCACTCATTCTTCTGAAAAAGTCAAAAATATTAATAAAATTACCGTTTTCTCGTTCTGCTAAAATATCTGAAACTGGTCCTTCTCCAACACCTTTCAAACCAGACATTCCGAAACGTATCTTTCCTTCATTATTTACGGTGAAATTCATTTCACTTTCGTTAATATCTGGACCAAGTAATTCGATTCCCATTCGATTACATTCTTCTAAAAAGAACTTCACTTTTGAAATATCATTCTTGTTATGCGTTAATACAGAAGCCATGAATTCGGCGGGATAATTTGCCTTTAAATAAGCTGTTTGAAAGGCAATAAAAGCATAACAAGTTGAATGTGACTTATTGAAAGCATAAGAAGCAAAGGCTTCCCAGTCTTTCCAAACTTTATCTAATGTTTTCTTATCGTGTCCGTTACTCTCACC
>CAZEOC010000004.1:0-23862 GCA_964513525.1 uncultured Saprospiraceae bacterium
GCTATTTTTAATTACTTCTCAGAAGGTATTGATGAAGGTGCAATGTTTAAGCAATCTGTTCAGCAATCTGAATCTTTGCGTTATGGAGAAAATCCACATCAGTCGGCAAAATTCTATGGGAATTTAGAAGATATGTTTGATAAACTTTGTGGAAAAGATTTGTCTTACAACAACTTGGTTGATATCGATGCAGCGGTTGGAATCATGAATGAATTTAAAGATGATGCACCAACTTTTGCAGTTTTGAAACACACAAATGCTTGTGGTGTAGCAACTCGCCCAACGATTTTGGAAGCATGGAAAGCAGCATTAGCTGGTGATCCAGTTTCTGCTTTTGGTGGAATTTTGATTAGTAATACAGAGATTGATGCAGCAACGGCAAAAGAAATTCACAAGTTGTTTTTTGAAGTAATTATTGCACCAAGTTTTTCAGAAGAAGCTTATACTATATTGACAACAAAACGCAAAAAACGTGTTTTGATGAATATTAAAAATTGGGCAATTCAGCCAAAAACATTCAAAACTTTATTGAATGGTGTGATTGAGCAAGATGCAGATGCAACGATGGAAGGAGAAGCTCAATTCAAAGTTGTGACTGAAAAAACACCAACTGCTCAAGAAATTAAAGATTTAGAATTTGCTAACAAATGTTGTAAACATTTAAAATCGAATACAATTGTTTTGGCTAAAGATGGTCAATTATTAGGAATGGGTTGCGGACAAACTTCTCGTGTAGATGCATTGCGTCAAGCGATTACAAAAGCAAAAGCATTTGGTTTTGAGTTAGAAGGTGCAGCAATGGCTTCAGATGCCTTTTTCCCATTTCCTGATTGTGTAACGATTGCAGCAGAAGCAGGAATCAAAACAGTAACACAACCTGGCGGTTCTATCAAGGATCAATTGTCTATTGATGCTTGTAATGAATTTGGTTTAAGTATGGTAATGACTGGAGTTCGTCATTTCAGACATTAAGCGTAGAATGAAGCTTTAAGCTTAGTTATAAATACATAATAAAATGGGATTATTGCTAATGCAGCAATAATCCTTTTTTATTTTGTTAAATCTTAATTTTTTAATTAATCGTATTAATCTTACTTTTACAAATGATCATAATCTTTTGATTATAAATCTATTATACTAATCTATTTGAAATTAATATCAAATTTGAATTAGTAAAGGATTATAATTTAATTGTATAAACACAAAACAAAATATGAAAAAGTTTCTACTACTTTTTAGCTTAATGATTGGATTAGGGCAAATTACCAATGCACAACCAGCAGCTTGTGGAACGGTTGAGCCAACAACAGACCCAATTCCAGCAAAAATGCACCCTGCGTATCAAATGTTTATGAGTAATTTTAATCCAACGGCTGAAAGCATGACTTTGGATACGATTCCTTATAAAATTCACGTAGTAAGAAATTCAAGCGGAACTGGAGGAATTTCAACGACTGATTTGACTGCTGCATTTAACATTGTAAACGGTTATTATGCAAATGCGAATTTGTATTTAGAACAATGTGGCGCGATTAATTATATTGATAATAGTACGTATTATGATTTTGTAACCAGCGATGAAGCGGCGCTTACAGGTGCAAATAATGTTACTAATGTGATTAATATTTATTTCTTCAATTCTATAATGACAACTTCTGGCTTAGGTTTATGTGGTTATGCTTATTTTCCTGGAGGAGCAGATGTTATTACGATGGCGAATAGTTGTGCTACAAACGGAAGTACTTTATCACACGAAATTGGACATTATTTTAATTTATATCATACACATTCTACCAGTCAAGGAACAGAATATGTGAATGGTTCAAATTGTTCTACAACGGGTGATTTGCTTTGTGATACTCCAGCTGATCCACAATTAAGTACAGCAACAGTAAACACTTCTTGTATTTATACAGGAACGGCAACGGATCCTTTGGGCGCAACTTATGTTCCTGATCCGACGAATATCATGTCTTATTCAAGAAAAACTTGTAGAAACTTTTTCTCTCCTCAACAATATGCAAGAATTGCTTTTGCGGCAACTAATTTACGTTCTTATTTGAGTTGTTCGTCTGGTGGCGGCGGAGGTGGAACTGGTTTAATTAATGGTTGTGCAGGAACATCACAATATCCAAGTACGACTTTTACACCGACAACAAGTTGGCAGACAGCGGCAACGAATATTTATGCTGGAGAATATTCAGTTTATAATGTAGTTGCAGGAACGACTTATGAATGGAGTTTATGTGCGACTGACGGTGGAAGTGCTACATATGATTCAGAATTAACATTGACTGATGCGAATAATAATGAATTAGATTATGATGATGATTTTTGTGCGACACAATCAAAAATTACTTGGGTTTCCACAGTTACAGGAACGGTTCGAGTTCATGTTTCCGAATATCATTGTTTGACTAATTCTACTAATACAACTTTGGTTTATAAAAAACAAGCAAATAGTGGTTCTCCAAACCTAGACAGAGTCACGGATAATATGACCATATCTGGAAATGATGTATCTGTTTCGGCAACGATTATTAATAATGGAACGGCAAATGCAGGAACATTTAGTGTTCGTTTTTATGCTTCTACAAATACCATTATTTCTACTGCTGATACAGAAATTTATACTGCATCAATTAGTAGTTTAGTAACGAATACAAATCTTACTATTAATCAAACAATTGATCTTTGTACTTTACCATCATTAACCAATAATTCCACTTATTATATTGGTTATATTATTGATTATGCAAATACAGTAGTAGAAAGTGATGAAACCGATAATACTTGGGGATTCACAACTTCTCCTGTTACGCTAAATTGTGTAACTGGTTGTATTAGTGCGGGTCAATATCCAAGTACGACTTTCACACCGACAACAAGTTGGCAGACAGCGGCAACTAATATTTATGCTGGAGAATATTCAGTTTATAATGTGGTTGCAGGAATGACTTATGAATGGAGTTTATGTTCTGCTGATGGTGGAAATGTTACTTACGATTCAGAAATGACATTAACAGATGCAACTAATACGATTTTAGATTATAATAATGATTTCTGTGGAACTGCATCTAAAATTACTTGGACATCTACGATTACGGGAACGGTTCGAGTTCACATTAGCGAGTATAGTTGTCAATCAAATTCAACGAATACAACCTTAGTATATCAAGTACAACCATCGGGTTGTATTAGTATTTCTCAATATCCGAGTACGACCTTTACACCGACAACAAGTTGGCAGACAACGGCAACTAATATTTATGCTGGAGAATATTCGGTTTATAATGTAGTTGCAGGAACGACTTATGAATGGAGTTTATGTGCGACTGACGGTGGAAATGTTACTTACGATTCAGAAATGACGTTGACAGATGCAAGTAATACGGTTTTAGATTATAATAATGATTTCTGTGGAACTGCATCTAAAATTACTTGGACATCTACGGTTACAGGAAATGTTAGGGTACACATTGCAGAATACAACTGTCAATCAAATTCAACAAATACAACTTTAGTTTATAAATCACAACCAACAGGTTGTATAAGTGCTTCTCAATATCCCAGTACAACCTTCACTCCGTCAACGGTTTGGCAGACCGCATCGACTGTTATTTATGCTGGAGAATATTCAGTTTATAATGTAGTTGCAGGAACGACTTATGAATGGAGTTTATGTGCGACTGATGGAGGAAACGCCACTTACGATTCAGAAATGACATTGACAGATGCAAGTAATACTGTTTTAGATTATAATAATGATTTTTGTGGAACGGCATCTAAAATCACTTGGACATCTACCGTTACAGGAACGGTTCGAGTACATATTTCAGAATACAATTGTCAATCAAATTCAAGTAGTACAACTTTAGTTTATAAATCACAAGCGGCTGCAACTGCTCCAAATTTAGTAGCAATTAATACTACGACATTAACAATGAATAATAATGTCGCAACTGTATTATTAGATATAGAAAATAATGGAACTGCCGCAGCAGGAGCTTTCGACCTTCGTTTTTATGCTTCGACGAATACAACAATTACAACTTTTGATACAGAAGTTGGCTTAGAAACTTATACAGGTTTAGCAGCAAATACAACGGATTCAAGAACTGTGATTATTGATTTATGTAATATTTCAGGATTTTCTCCTTCAGGAAACTATTATATAGGATTCTTAATTGACGAACCTGACCAAGTTACGGAATCAGATGAAACGGATAACGATGCTTACTTCCCAACAGCAGTAAATATCAACTGTACAGTTATTCCTACTTATACAATTACGACAAGTGCAAACCCTACAATGGGTGGAACGACATCTGGCGGAGGAGCATTCAATAGTGGACAAAGTGCAACAGTAATCGCAACAGCAAATACAGGATGGAGTTTTGATGGTTGGAGTGAAAATGGAACAATAGTTTCTACAAATGCAACTTATACATTCAACGTTACAGCAAATGCTGCTTTAGTAGCAGAATTTTCACAACAGCAATTTACAGTTTCGACAAGTTCGAATCCAATGACAGGTGGAACGACATCTGGAAGTGGAACATATACTTATAACCAAAGTGCAACTTTAGTAGCAACAGCAAATGCAGGATGGAGTTTTAGCGGCTGGAGCGAGAACGGAATGATAGTTTCTACAAATGCGACTTATACATTCAATGTTACAGCGAATTCAACATTAGTAGCCGAGTTTACACAACAGCAGTTTACAGTTTCGACAAGTTCGAATCCAATGACAGGCGGAACGGCATCTGGAAGTGGAACATATACTTATAACCAAAGTGCAACTTTAGTAGCAACACCAAATGCAGGATGGAGTTTTAGCGGCTGGAGCGAGAACGGAATGATAGTTTCTACAAATGCGACTTATACATTCAATGTTACAGCGAATTCAACATTAGTAGCCGAGTTTACACAACAGCAGTTTACAGTTTCGACAAGTTCGAATCCAATGACAGGCGGAACGACATCTGGAAGTGGAACATATACTTATAACCAAGTAGCAACTTTAGTAGCAACACCAAATGTAGGATGGAATTTCGATGGTTGGAGTGATAATGGAACAATAGTTTCTGCAAACACAACTTATGCATTTAACGTTACTTCAAATTCAACTTTAGTAGCGGAGTTTTCACAACAACAGTTTACGATTACAACAAACTCAAATCCAACTAATGGTGGAACAACAACTGGAGATGGAGTTTATACTTATTTACAAAATGCAACTTTGGTTGCAACACCGAATACAGGATGGAATTTTGATGGTTGGAGTTTGAATGGAAATATCGTGAATACGAACTCAACTTATACACTGGCTATTACAGCAAGTGTGACTTTGACTGCGGAATTCTCACAGCAAGAATTTACAATTACAGTTGGAGCAGATAGTTTACAAGGTGGAAGTATTGCTGGAGGTGGAGTTTATGCTTATAATGCACAAGCAACCGTAACAGCAGTGTCCAATCCAAATTGGGTATTTGAAGGTTGGTATGAGAATAATTTATTAGTTTCTAATGATTCAACTTATACCTTTGCAGTAGTAACTAATCGAGATTTGATGGCGAATTTTGATTTTGATGTAAATACAAATGCAATTGCTCAAAATGTGAATTTGAATATTTTCCCTAATCCTGCAACGGATTTGATTACGATTAATATCGAGCATCAATCTTTATTATTCAACGATATTCATATTTATAATTTGCAAGGACAATTAGTAAAAACAGCAAATCTAAATGCAGATAATAATGTAATGATTAATTTAGATGAGTTAAGTGCTGGAACTTATTTAATTCAGATTTTTACTTTGAATAAAGAACAATACATTATTCAGAAAGTGATTAAATCAGAATAAATCGAATAATAATTAAATTCAAAATATATAACGGAATTGTTTCTATTGAAGCAATTCCGTTTTTTTATATAAAAAAATATTCGGACTATTTATTAATGCAATTGTCATTACAAATGTGTAATATTAATCAAGGAATTAAATAATTATCTATTTTTAATTTAATCCTTATTAAAACCAGCAAATATGAGAACATTTTTTAGAACATTAAAAAGTAAATGGGCAGAATATATCATTGAAATTATCGTGTTGATAATCGGTATTTCGCTGTCTTTATTCTTTAATGATTTAAGAGCGGAAAAGTTAGATAGAAAAAATGAAACCTTGATATTACAAAGTATACAAGAGAATTTAACTGCTGATACAGCGATGCTTGAAATACATATTAAGCAAATAGATTTTTTACTTAATGGTCATTCAAAAATGCTTGAGGGAAATATAGCAGCAGATTCCGCAGCACTTTATATTGATAATTTTGCGACCTATTCTCTGTTTGAAGGACAAGATGTTGGTTATCAAGAACTCAAGCAAAGTCAAAGTTCTCGCATTATTACCAATCGAGTTTTACTCCAAAAAATCATTACACATTATGAACAAAAACTGCCTGCCGTTAACGAGTGGAATAGTCTTGATAAGCAATTCGTTTTAGATGAAATTTTACCGTTTCTAAATAAAAACATGAAGTATTCAGAAGCAAAATATTTATATGATGATTATGAAACGACGAATCAATTATTAGAAAGTGATGATTATTTTAAAAATATGATAAAATCAGGTTTAATGTTCAAACAGATTATTAAACAATTTTATATGCATACCAATACTGAAACGAAAAAGTTAATCAATGCAATTGAAGAGGAATTGAACGATTAAATTATTATAAATAAATCAACTAAAATTATTATGAAAACGAAAATTACAGCTACACTTGGCTTGACATTTATTATCATTAGTCAAGTTTTATTTTATCAAGGATTTGAATTTTTACAAGCTCAGAAACCAATAGATTTTGCCCATTGGTTATTATTGATTGGTGCTTGTATGTCTATCGCTTTTAGTTTTATTTTTCCGAAAAGTATAATCAATACGGTTTCGACAGCTTTAACGGTCTTAGGGATTGTAGCACATATTGGAATGTGTACAGTTGATTTAGCACTTTGGAGTTATGGTACAGATGAAGCGAGTAGAAATGATTTGGTTGGGCATTTGATGAATACACCATCTATTTGGATTCCTTTTTTTACAATTGGTCCATCATTATTGTATATCGGTTTAGCGAGTCAAGTATGGCAATTTATCAGAAGTCATACGACTTATGCTTTGATTACATTAGTGGGTTCTGCTCTAATTGGGTTCGGACAGTTTATACCAAACAATAGAATCTTTGCAGTAATAGGAATGTTTCTATTTGCTCTTGGGTTGATTTTACTTGTTTTTAGAAAAGAAGATTAAGGAACTTAATACAATGAACCAAGTTAGACTACTTGGTTCATTGTATTGATATGCTTAAACTTTAAAATCCAGCAAAAACTGCTTTATAGATTGAGTGAATTTCTGTTTTTCGTTGAATAGAAAATCAACTTCAATAGGTAAAACAAAAACTGGTAGTTTATGCTCAATGATAAAATCTTGATGCAAGCGTAATCGAGTCGCATCTTTTTCAGTCGTAATAATAATTTTTTGAGGTGCATTTAATTTTTCAAATTGAGCTTTTAGGTTGCCTAATTCTGAATTTGTAAAATAATGATGGTCTGGAAAACGTAGAATTTTTGCTTTTTTTACGCTTGTTTCTAAATATTTTTCCAAATAATCTGTATTCGCAATTGCACAGAAAACTAAGATTTCAACCTCTGTAGAAAGTGAATAATGATAAGCAGGATTAAATAAATAATACGGCTTTCCATAGGTGAATTTTGAGAAGTATAATTGTTGGTGAGGCAATGGATTTATCTTTGCCGTCCATTCCAATTTATCGCCTTCATTAAGCGACTTTGGACATTTGGTCACGATGATGATATTTGCTCGATTATAACCTTTTGTACTTTCTCGTAACCTACCAATTGGTAATAAATTATCATCTGTAAATGGTCGTTCATATTCTGTTAATAAAATATTCAGATTGGGTGTAATGGCTAAATGCTGATAAGCATCATCCATAATAATCGTTTGTAAGTCAGCTACATCACCAATTAATTTCGTAATTCCAGTCATGCGACTTTCATTTACAGCAACCAAAATATCTGGGAATTTTTGCTTGAATTGCAAAGGTTCATCACCAACAGTTTCTGCAGTATCGTTTAACTGAACATATCTGAATCCTTTCGTTTTTCGCTTATAACCTCGACTAATCGTCGCAATATTTACATAATCTTTTAAGATACGAACCAAAAACTCTACATGAGGTGATTTTCCCGTTCCGCCAACATTTAGATTTCCAACAGAAATAATAGGGAAATTAAATTCTACAGCTTTTAGTAAACCTACTTTATATGCCCATTTTCGCAAGCTTACACCAGTGCCAAAAAGTAAGGCAAAAGGAGCAAAAAGTATTTTTGATATAATATTATTTCGCATCTATTTTAATTCTAATAGTCAAAGACGATTTGACAGTAAAACGGTTGAATTCGTATTATTCTTTATAATAAAGAATAAATTCCACCTTGCAAATTATAAAACTTTGCATCTGGAAAATGTCGTTGTAATCGTTGAATAGCGATTTGACTTCTGATGCCTCTTTTACAGTAAAAAACAACTGGTTTATCAAGTATTATTTTTTGCTTCTGCCGAATAATTTCACTTAATGGAATTAGAACACCTCCAATGTTAAACTGTTCGTTTTCGATAGGTTCTCGAACATCAATTAATTGAAAATCTACCTCATCAGCCCGCCATTGGTCGATATCGTTCAGCGATATGTTCTGCATGATTTTGTTCTTTTTTATTAGCTTTTTGAATTAAAGCAGAATCTGAAAAATTAGATTCAAAATTGCTCAAACTATCTAAACTTCCTAAAGGATTCGGCATAGAAGGTCCCGTTTCATATTGTACTTCCCAACCTGCATCTTTTGCTATCAATTCTATTAATTTTAAGACATCATTTCCTTTTTCAACAGCAGTTTCAAATAATCGAGTACGTTTTGCAGCAGCAACTAAAGTATCTTTTGCAACATCATCAAAATTAGACATTTCTTTTGTGGTGAATGAGACAAAATAGCCATCTTCTAAAGAAAAGTAATCCAATTCATGGTCAACAGAAATAATTTCTGGTGCAGGAACATTGCTGATTCTAATGATTTTTTCATCTGGAAAAGTTTCTATTTTCATATTTTCCAAATTATAGCCCACAGATACTTTTCCTTGAACTTTAACAATAGCTTTACTTTGAGAAGAGAAAAAACCAAAATCTTTAGTCTTTTTCGCTTGCCAAACTTCAGAAAAATATCCTTCTACGGTTACTAATTTTGAAACTGTTTTAATCTTTTCTAAGACAACAGTACTATTAGATTCTGTAGTTGTTTCAAAACTAAAAGGATTGAATTTTGCAGCAATGAAAAAGCCCACAAATAAGGCTAAAACTGCAATTCCTATTATTAATAATATATTTTTCATAAGGATAATTTCTTAATAATTATTCAAATAATAATATTCGTAATTCGTATAGCTGTAAATATAATAAACAATATAAGAGTATAACAATACACCAATATATCAAAAAATAGATTCATATACCTTTTTCCAAGTTTCATCTAAAGTACTATTATGCCAAAGCGTACAAAAAGTGCCATTCACTGCTTTTGTGTTTTTTAATAATAATTGTAATTCAGCAATTGCAGCTTCAGGAGATAATTCTAAATAATCTCGTAGAGTAACATCCATTGCTTGGAAAGGAATAATTTTCAATTCCGTTGCTTTTTCTTGTTTTAAATCATACCAAAAGTAACTGTTTGCAATACTTGCTCGAAAACCAATCATAGTAGCATAACCCATCGTAAAATCCTTTTTGATACCAACTTTTAGTAATTCACGATAAGTTTCAGGAATAGATAATTTTAGAAAATGCTGGCGACTTTGATGAATTTCTTGGTTTGTAATTTGTTCTAATCGTTCTTTTTCAATCTCCAATTGACCTGTTTCTGAATTAGATAAATAAGAAGGATGTAAACCAATTTTATATTTTTGAGAAATGGTTTTTATCAATTGTCGAAAAGCCTTATTTTTAAAATGAATGTTTTTATCAAAAGCAGTATAATTACCAATCAAGAAAAAATAAATTGGCGAAAGCTTATGTTTTTTATGTAAATCATCTAAATATTCAAAAGTGTAAAAAGAATCTTGTTGGAGATTCAATTGAACGCAGAAACGAGTTATTACTTCTTTGAAATTACCATTTATTATGCTGCGTAAATAACCGCCAATCGTTCGCTTTAGATTTCGGTTTTTATGAGCCCAAGCGTAGTCTATATCATAGGTTGGAAGATATTTGAAGCTGTTTTCTGGGAAATGATATTTTGGAAACCTTTCTTGAATAATCTTTTTAATCCTTAAGCATAAGTGATTTACTAAAGGTGTTTTTAAAAAATCATTTTGGTAAGCTAAACTTTGTTTGGCTTCGAATCTACCATGTTTATCTCTATCCAAATCGATATATTCTTCATATCGACTTACGAGATAAAAAATCATAGCAAAGCTATCATAACTTAAGGCAGCATTTTTGTTATTATGAGAAAAGAAAGTTGGTAAATTATCAACAGTTTTTATCTCAATATTTTGATGTTTTATGGTTGTTTCGAATAATATATTAGTTGAAGTGAAATGAATTTCGTTATTAATCGGGTTTTTGGTGTAGCTAAATTTGGGAAAATCTGATTTAATAAATGATTGTTCATCTGTTAATATTTTATAATCAACCTTCAAAAGTGTTGCAAACACTAAATTCATCGTATATTGCAAACGAGGCATATTTTTATTTGTATATATAACAATCATTTAATTATATTTGAGAAAGTATAAAGTTTCAAAATTAAGGAAAATGAACGATAATAATAATGAAAACCAAGGAATGAACTTGGGCGAATTAAGCACAATTCGAAATATATTAATGGGACAACAGATGGCTGAGTATGAACAGTCATTTGATGCAGTTAATCAAACAATTAACAAAAAAGAAGCGCAAACTAATGAGAAAATCCAACAATTAGAAAATCGTATCAATGAACGATTTGAAAATTTGGAAAGAGATATGAATGCTCGATTTGACCGTTTGGAAGCTTTATTAATGCAAAACGTGAGAGAAGTAAATGAACGAATTACAAACAAAAGTAAAGATGATAAAGCGGATTTAGGGAAATTATTAGCTAAAATGAGTGATAAATTAATGAATCATTAATAGCTAAAAATAGAAAAGCGTATTTCAAAACAAATTGAAATACGCTCTTATTAATTTATCTTAAGCGGAACTAAATCCCTTGATGATTTAAGGTTTTTCTGTAGTAGCAACACTTTTTGTAATAGGAACATTGACTCTATCTTTTCTTGC
Source organism: uncultured Saprospiraceae bacterium (assembly GCA_964513525.1). GTDB lineage: Bacteria > Bacteroidota > Bacteroidia > Chitinophagales > Saprospiraceae > CAWVWD01. The sequence continues at coordinate 11,403 of CAZEOC010000004.1, forward strand.
CCAAATTCCTGGTTTCAATTCTACGTACTCGTCTAAATTTTTTGGTTTAAATTTCTTAACCGCCATATTGTATTTTAATTTGTTTACGAAAGTGCCTATTATACAAAAAAAAAATCATTTATACAAATATAGGTTGTTAATAAAGACTAAAATTGCCGTTTGTTAAAAATTAACATAGGTTTAATTTGTTGATTATTAGGGAGTTAAATAGGGAAATTAGGAGCGTTTAATTCTTTTAGTATGAAAAACAGTGAAATAACTTGCTCATGGCTTTCGTGATTATGTTTTTCGGTCAAATTTCTTTAATTTCATATTAAGTTAATAAGGCAATACAAACAATAACAACATTTCTTTTTTTATTCAAGAGATGTAAGGGATGATATATAAATAATTTACACCAATATTTATAAATCATTCCGAAGGGGGAAAAATAATGAAACAGTTATCAAACAAGCCAGCAATCAAAGATGCTGTCGCTGTAATCTTAACAGATATAGAGCGTCGAATTCAGTGGGTTAATGATGATTTCACTATCATCACGGGATATTCTTTTGAAGAAGTTATTGGTCAAAAGCCAAGTTTACTTCAAGGAAAGAATTCAGAGGAAGCTTCTATCGAAAAGATTAGAAATGGATTAAATGATAAAAAGTCTTTCAAAGCAGAAATCCTAAATTATCGCAAAAACGGAGAGGAATATTTATGTAAATTGGTTATTCATCCAATCTATAATGTAGAAGATGAATTAACAAATTACATTGCCTTTGAAGTTGATGGAAATTATACGGATGATCGACACATTTCATTAATGCAAGTTCGCCAAAAATATCGTTCAAGTGGATTGGATAATCTTAAAGAACTGGATTTATATGCTAAATTGACTTTGTTATTTGAAAAAGAATTGATTTATATGAATCCAAATCTTAAACTTGGAGAAATAGCAACAAAATTAAATACCAATTCAAAATATCTTTCTCAAGTTGTAAATAATCAAACGGGAGAAAACCTAATACATTTTGTGAATCGTTACCGTGTTGAAGAAGCAAAACGAAAAATTGTTGATGAAAATAATCAGCATTTAACGACTTATGGAATCGCTCAAACTTGTGGATTTAAGAATAAATCGACTTTCTATAAAGTGTTTAAGGAGATTACTAAAATGACTCCTAAAGACTATATCAGAATGACAAAACAATAAATTATTCTGAGTTTATATTAAGTATATTACTTCTGATAATGTGCTTAATCCAAATTTGAATTAGTATAATTTGAGCATTTAGAATCAGATATTAAAACAAAATAAATAAAGGCAGATCTTTCTATATATTGAAAGATCTGCCTTTTCAGTATGAATTCTTGAATTCATACTATTCTCATCGCGTTTCTATTGGCATCATATTCATTTTCCCTCATATTGCAAATAATTAGTATCACCCTTGAAATATACAGAATAGATGAAACGTAATCCCGCATTAGTAGATTTGAATCTGTTTATGAGTAAACACAACAATTCTAAAAAAATTCTAAACAAAGAAAAGTTTGAAAAAGATATAAATAGCGAACAACTCGCTATTCAGAAAGGAATACAGTCACTACGTTAAGTGATGTAAAGTTTGTTATTATTATTTTGCCCCTTTAGCACTGATACATATATATGATATTAGTGCTTTTTTTATGCCCAGAATTTTCTGTTTTGGAGTTTTAATGAAAATAGCTATATCAACCAATTAGGGTTTCATTTTTGAAAATTAGGACTCTTTTTAATCTCTAAACTGGTTAAATACAAAAAATATATAAAGCCTAAAATCATAAATTTTGCCATTTTAACTGTTTTTTCACACCTTTTCCTTTACAAAAAGTCGTTTTTTCGGTCAAACTTAGAAAAGTGAAAAATAAAAAGAAGACTGATTATCAATGATTTGTAGATTAATTATTCTAATTCAATAGATATTTTCTTTTTACTATTTTTGATAATGAAAAGAGAAATAGAAAATTCGTTAATATCAATCTAAAATGTGATTAGTCTATTTTGTTGTTACTATTAAGAAGTCAGATGTTTTGAAATATATTTTCTGACAATCGAAGATGGTCTGACAGCGAAGCAGTCTGATTTCTGACTTCTTGCTGAATAGTTACATTTTTTAATAAATAAAATCGCTTATCATGACCGTTATGAAATGAGGTTTACTTGTTCAAAAAAAGCTATTAATTTTTCTTCATCTAAATTGTCATTTGTACGAACACCGCTACATAAATCTAAACCCGATGATTGTACTTTTTTAATGGCTTCTTGAACATTACTTGGGCGTAAACCTCCTGCCAAATAAACAGGAATATTTACCGATTTTACGATAGCGCGGCTAATTTCCCAATCATGCGTTCGACCAGTTCCACCTAATTCTTTTACCGCTAATTTTGGATTACCAGAATCCAATAAAATCGCATCAACCTTGTCTTCCAATTTTTTTGCTTTCGCAATAATTTCCTTATCAATTACATGTAGAACTTGTACTAATTTCACCTTTGGTAAGGCGTTTTTTATTTTTTCATAATCTGCTTCTGCTAAATCATCAACAATTTGAATTGCTGTTGTTTTTGCCTTTTCATAATGTCTAATGATTGCTTCTGCATTTGTTTCTGATGTTAATAAAAAAGTTTCGATATGATTAGGAACGTTTGCTGCAATTTCAGCAATTGTTTCATCATCTATAATTCCAGGACCGCTTGGCATATTACCAACCAAACCTAAAACCGAAGCGCCATACTTAATGGCTAATTTTGCTTCCTCTATCGTTTTGATACAACAAATTTTCACTTTCATTATCCAATTATTTAATCTTTGATTTTAATCCAATTTATCTTGAAAATACAACTGTCGATTCGTCAAGTCTACAGCACAAAGTTGACGTCCAAAAACACAACCTGCATCAATATCTAAATAACCAAATTCATCCAATTTATCTAAATAAAATTCTATTTTAGACCGTTTTATTGGTGTATGTCCATGAATGATTATTTTATTATTCACCTTAAAACGTTCAATTCTATGATGCCAATTCCGAATCCAAAGCATAGAATATTTATCCTCAAATGGATTAGAAATTCTAAAATTTAAGCCAGCGTGAACAAATATATATTGTTCCGTTTCTATATAGTAATGTAGATTTTCATAGAATTTAATATGCGGATGTTCGTACAAATCTAAAAGACCACAGTCATAACTTTGCAGGGTTTCACGTCCTCCATGTCGTAACCACATACTTCTATTTCCTTGAAAGTCCTTTGCATCTAACATCATATCTTCGTGATTTCCTTTCATACAAAAAATGCTGAAACCTTTATTCTGAAGATTCAAAATGTAATCAATAACGCCTTTAGAATCTTTTCCTCGGTCAACAAAATCACCAATTAAATATAATTCGTCCGCTAAAGTAAGTTTTACTTTATCTTCCAATAAAGTCCGAAATGACTTAAGACAACCGTGAATATCTGAAATGGCAATTTGACGAATGGTTTGCATTAGTAAAGGTGTTTTTATTAAAAAAATATCTTTCGATGTAATGATAAGAAACGAACAAAATCATATTGAGTTTTGAATTCAACCCGTTAGACTAAATTATTCAATTTCATTAGGTAAACTTATAGTTGAAATGATAAGTTCACCTAAATATTCATATCCTAAATTATAAGGAAAAATAATTATTATTAAGATACGAAAGTACCAGTTCGTACCAGTTTACAATGAATTTTTATAATAATTGGTAAACAAGTCATAAATTGCAAGATGCAAGAAGAATTACAAATTTTATTTGAAGACAAAGATTGTATTATTATCAATAAACCGCCAACTTTACCAACTCAGTCTGATAAGACAGAAGATAAATCGGCAGTAGATTATGTGACGGAATACTTGAGGAAAGATGTGTTTGTGATACATCGATTGGATAGACCAGCAAGTGGTATTTTACTTTTTGCTAAAAATAGAAATGCGGCGGCAGCTTTTTCTGCTTTATTTCAAAATCAAGAAATTGATAAAACTTATTGGGCGATAGTTCCGAAGAAAGAGGACATGAAGAAAAAAGAAAAATTGATTCATTTTCACTTAAAGAATTCTTCTGCGAAGAAAGCTATTGTGTTTAAAAAGGAAAGAAAAGGCAGTAAAGTAGCGGTATTAACTTATAAATTGGTAGAAGCGTTAAACAATTATAATCTTTTAGAAGTAGAGTTAGGAACGGGTCGTTTTCATCAGATTCGAGCACAATTAGCAGCGATTGGTTTACCAATCAAAGGCGATGTAAAATATGGTGCAAGAAGAAGCAATAAAAATAGAGCGATTCACCTTCATGCTCGATATGTAGCGTTTGAACATCCGATGACTTACGAGAAAATTACAATCGAAGCGGAAACACCTGAAGATTCGATTTGGAATGCAATTTTTTAATTATTAATCCTTAATGAATTCAAATGATTGATATACAATTACTTAAAGAAATAAGTAAAACGCCTGGTGCACCTGGTTTTGAGCAAAGAATAAGAGCTTATGTTATGGAAAAAGTTCGTCCTTTTGTAGATGAAATGCGAACGGATGCAATGGGTAATATTATTACTATTAAGAAAGGAAAATCAGATAAAAAGGTAATGATTGCGGCTCATTTAGATGAGATTGGTTTCATTGTGACGCATATTGATGTTAACGGTTTTATCCGAATTCATACTTTAGGTGGTTTTGACCCAAAAACATTGACGGCTCAGCGTGTAATTGTACACGGAACAAAAGATATAATTGGTGTAATGGGGTGTAAACCGATTCACTTAATGTCTGCTGAAGAACGCACAAAAGGAATGAAAATCTCGGATTATTTCATTGATACAGGAATGTCTGCGGAAGAAGTGAAGAAATATGTTTCGGTTGGAGATTCAATTACAAGAGAACGAGAATTAATCGAAATGGGCGATTGTGTCAATGGTAAATCTTTGGATAATCGAGTTTCTGTATATATACTTTTAGAATTATTAAGAGAATTGAAAGATGTAGAAGTACCGTATGATATTTATGGTGTTTTTTCGGTTCAAGAAGAAGTTGGAATCAGAGGTGCAGAAGTTGCAGCACATCAAATCAATCCTGACTTTGGTTTTGGTTTGGATGTAACAATTGCATTTGATATTCCTGGTTCATCACCTCATGAAAAGGTAACTGAATTAGGAAAAGGAACTGCAATTAAGATTATGGATTCTTCTACAATTTGTGATTATAGAATGGTGCGTTATTTAAAAGCAACAGCCAATAAACACGAAATTCAATGGCAACCAGAAATTTTAACAGGTGGCGGAACGGATACTGCAGGTGTTCAAAGAAAAGGACAAAATGGTTCAATTGCAGGGGCATTATCAATTCCAACTCGACATATTCATCAATCTATCGAAATGTCTAATAAGGCAGATATTCGAGCAACGATTGATTTATTAAAGCAAGCGGTTTTGGAAATTGATACTTATGATTGGAGTTTTAGATAAGGAATTAAGTGCTTGGACACAAATAACTTAAATATTTATGACGGTCTCTTTTTCCGCTCCACGTCGTTGAAAATACTCGCCATAGCAAGCTATGTCTGCGTTTTTCGCCTAGTTGAGCAAAAAAATAGCCTCGGTCAAAAGAATAACTTATTTATGTCCAAGCACTTATTAAAAAATAAATAAAAAACGGAGTTTCTGATATTCATATCAAAAACTCCGTTTTTTACTTTTAGCACTAATTTTTTAAGTTAGTCGAGCAATTAATCTAATAATAAAGATAATTACAACAACGATTACCCAAAGGACATATTTGTTATCTATATTATCTCTTTTTGCAGAAATCTTTTTAGAGTGACTATCAAATTGCTCTTGGAATGCGCCAAAATTTTTCACCTTTTTTATATTATTAATAATCACATTATAAACAGCATATTTCATTGTTTCTTTACTTGGACTTGCTTTCGTTACAACATCACAAATACTCAAAGAAATACTGATTAGTTTATCTTTATAAGGTTTGATTTTTTCTTCTTCTCCAAATTGATTAATAATTTGAAAGACTGGACTACTCAAAGCTTCGTCAATAGGAAGAAAATATGGTTCTAAATTTTTATTATTAATATTTGCTTTTAAATCAGCTAATGCCGCAGTTGAACTTTCTAATGTTGGAACTAAATGTTCTTCAATAATTTGAGTACGAAGTTCGGCTGTTGCCAAGAAGTCAACTGATTTCAATATCGGAATAACGATACTTTTCTTTTTTCCTGTGATATTACTATAAATCAATTTGAAACTTTCGTAATAATCAGCGGCAATATGAGTTTTCAAAGCTTCATTGTCATATCGAGCGTCGGAAAATTTTGTATTCATATAGACTTTCTGCTTATTCAATAAGTCGTCTAAATCTTCGTCTTGTTCTACAAATTGTTGTAATTCTGCTGTGGTCATGATTAAATCTTTTAAATGAAGTAATTATTTTATTTGGTATAAAAATACATTTTTAGATGGAATTTTAAAACTATGAAACCGTGAGAGAAAAATTAAATACAAAATAATTTCTCAAAAAAATTACGAAATCATACTCCAACCCTTCCAAGCTTTCTGCTTTAATTCCATATAATTTTTTAGCGGTAAATGTTCTGGTCGCTCGAGTTTGACATCATCTTCTACAATTCTTTTTGCAATTTCACGAGCTGTTTTTAAAATTTTTCCGTCTTTCACCAAATCTGCAATTTTCAAATTTAGAATACCACTTTGTTGTGTTCCTGCAATATTTCCTGGTCCACGTAGTTTAAGGTCAGCTTCAGAAATTTCAAAACCATTATTGGTATCACACATCGTTTTGATACGGAATCGACTTTCGTTAGAGAGTTTATAACTCGACATTAGAATACAATAAGCTTCTCCTCCTCCCCGACCAACTCGACCACGTAATTGGTGTAGTTGAGCTAAACCAAATCGTTCGGAATTTTCAATTACCATCATCGTTGCATTTGGAACGTTTACTCCAACTTCGATAACGGTTGTTGCGACCATTATTTGCGTTTCTTTTTTAATAAATCGCTGCATTTCGAAGTCTTTGTCTTCCGCCTTCATTTTTCCATGAACGATAGATAATTGATATTCAGGAATTGGAAATTCTCTGGAAATAGATTCATAACCAGCCATTAGATTATTTAAATCTAAAGTTTCAGATTCTTCAATTAATGGATAAACAACATATACTTGATGCCCTATTGCAATCTGTTCTTTCATGAATCCAAAAACTCGCAAACGATGACTTTCATTACGATGAACAGTACGAACTGGCAAACGTCCAGGCGGCATTTCGTCAATTACAGAAACATCCAAATCACCGTAAACTGTCATTGCTAAAGTTCGAGGAATTGGTGTTGCTGTCATGACTAAAACATGTGGAGGATTCGGTTTTGACTTTCGCCAAAGTTTGGCTCTTTGTTTCACTCCAAAGCGATGTTGTTCATCAATAATTGCTAAACCTAAGTTTTTAAAAATAACTGGGTCTTCGATTAGAGCATGTGTTCCAATCAAAAGGTCAATCTCACCATTCGCTACTTTTTCTAATAATGCTTTTCGTTTTTTGCCTTTCACACTTCCAACCAAAAAGCCAACTTCAATATCCATACCTTCCAAATCCTCAGAAATACCTTGATAATGTTGTTGTGCTAAAATCTCGGTTGGTGCCATCAAACAGGCTTGAAAACCATTATCTAATGCCATCAAAATAGACATTACGGCACAGATTGTCTTTCCACTTCCGACATCGCCTTGCAATAAGCGATTCATTTGAATACCGATTTTTAAATCGACACGAATTTCTTTTAAAACTCTTTTCTGAGCACCTGTTAATTCAAATTTGAGTTTATTATGATAAAAATGATTAAACTTTTCGCCTATTTTTTCAAATTTCCAACCTCGATAAGCGATTTGGTTTTTTCCTTTTGATTGTAAAATCCGAATCTGCATCAAGAAAAGTTCTTCAAACTTTAATCGATTTCTACCCAAAACCATTTCCGCATTATTTTTCGGTTGATGTGTAAATCGTAAAGCTTCTAAACGGGTTGGAAAACGCAATTTCTTTACAACGTATTCTGGTAAGTTTTCAGGAACATCAGATTCCGTCAAGTTTTTTAATAAAAGGTGAACAAGCTTTCGAATACCTTTTGGGTCTAAACCCTTGCCTTTTAATTTTTCTGTTGTTGGATAAACAGCATCCATTGTTGGAGCAAGTTCTGTATTGTTTTTGGAAACCAATTCTATTTCTGGATGCGCAATATTAGGCTGTCCACCAAAAAATTGTGCTTTACCATACACTACGTATTCTGAACCTACAACTAATGATTTTTCAATAAAATGAATCCCTTTGAACCAAACCAAATCCATGACACCAGAAGCATCTCGAAACCGTGCAACTAATCGTCTTTTCCTTCCATCACCGATTACTTCTACTCGCCTCAAAATTCCACGTAATTGAACAGATTCATTCGTATCAGGTGCAATATCCTTAATCCGATGAAATTTTGTTTTATCAATATATCGAAACGGATAATGTTGTAATAAATCCCCAAACGTAAAAATCCCTAACTCCTTCTGCAACATTGCAGATTTAGTTGGACCAACACCTTTCAGAAATTCTATTTTAGTTTGTAGCTTCATTTCTTAATGATTGAAAATATAAAAAGATAAAGTTCATAAGTTAATTTCAACTTTGTTGAATTGAAAACTATAGTTTTATCTATTTATGAATTTCAAATTAATACGCAAATTACGTATTTTATTATAACTATCTTGTTTATTAAATAAAGAATCTAATGGATGTCATTAATTTATATCAATTCTGATAAAATCTTATTTATTTTAAGGATTAATATGATTTAAAAATAGACAAAAAAAATAGACTAAATACATCAAAATTAATTGTGTATTTAGCCTAACGAAATCTAACTATTTAGTGGTTCGTATTAACTAATTTATTTTCACTAATTTTTTAACATCCATAATATGGTGTAATTTTTCATCAATTAGAAACATATAATATGTTCCTACTGCTAAATCCCAACCATCTGTAAATGCAATTTTTCTATCATTTAAAATTTTCTTTTTAATAATATTACCCTTTCTATCTTGTATCTGATAAGTTATGGACTTTGCGCTCGGATTATCAATAGAAACTGTGAATTTCGATTTGAAAATACCGTCCATATCATCAGAAATTGTATTGATTATATTTGAGTAAACATACTCTTCATCACAGTTTAGATGTTTCAAACGATAAAATCGATGTTGATTGATATTATTGTTATCAATAATCGAAAAGGTCGTCCAACCTTTACGTTCTTTAATATCAATTTCTCCATTTAATTCTTTCCAATTAAAACCATCTATACTTTTTTCAACAAAGTAATTATCATAATAAAAGTCATTTTCATTTAAATCCCAAGAGAGTAAAGTATTTCCATCAATATCTGATTTTAATTGTACATCAAGTTTTTTTAATGCTTGTTCTGTTGGACAACCTTCAACCACAATATCTCCAATCTGTATTGTATGATACATTGTATCTATTACATAATTATTGACAGGAATTTCGAAATGAGTATTTGATTTATGTTTTTCTAAGCCATAAACTTTTAAAGTAGCAGTAATTTTCGGAGTTGAACTTTCATTGAAATTAGCAAAAAATACTTCCTTTTTAGCCAACGTTTTAGTCAAATCCAGAACCGACAATGCTATATCAGGAACTGATTTAATTTCTTTATTCCCATTACCAAAACGACCATCGTCACTTGCACCCCAAGCCCAAACTTTCCCATGGAAATCTAATGCAAGATTGTGCATATCTCCTGCGGAGATAGAATTGATATTTTTTAATTCAATGATTTGTAAAGGATATTCAATCATTTTTTTATTTAATTCTCCGAGCTGATTAAAGCTATTGCTTCCCCAGCCCCAAACAGTTCCATCGTTTTTCAATGCAATACTATGCAATGTTCCTGCTTCGATTGTTTTTACATTTTTAATAAATAATTTAACAGGTTTATTAACATTCTTAAAAGAATAATCACCTATTTGACCATATTTATTCCAACCCCAAGCATAGACTTTTCCATCTTTATCCATTGCGAAGTTATGGTAGCTTCCTGCTACAATTTTTACAATGTTTGTTAAATTAGAAATCATTTTTGGCTGAGTTTGATTCTCAAAATTACCAATTCCTAATTGTCCCATATTATTATTCCCCCAAGCCCAAACCGTTCCATCTGCTTTTAATGCTAAAGTGTGTTTTGCCCCAGCACTAATTGCAGTAATTTCTGATAATGATTTTACTTGTTTTGGGATGATTTGATTTTCCGTATGATTTATTCCTAATTGTCCATTTTTATTATTTCCCCAAGTCCAAACTGTTCCATCGGCTTTCAAAGCAGTAGAAAAGTTTTTTCCTGTTGAAACATTTATCACTTTTTGTAGATTTTCCACTTTGAGGGGAAAAGCTTCATAAGTAGAAGGAAAAACAGATAACTGACCAAAGGAATTATTTCCCCAAGCCCAAACTGAACTATCAGATTTGATTACCAATATATGTTTTGCTTGACTTCCAGAGCTGATTCCAATTATCTCCGATATATTTTTAGTTAAAGTAGGTGTATCTAAAACTTTCATTTGATTATCATAAGTTCTCCTTTTTCCCATAAACCAAATACTTTGATTATGCAGAATAACAGAATGTTGATAACCAGCTATAATTTTAGTATCTGTTGATACAACAGGTATTTCAACTAAATTGACATTTATATAAGCAAATAGAATTATTGCTATTGTTATATAAATATTGATTGAAGCTTTCATTATTTTTAGGTATTTATGTAGATGATGAAATCATCATAATTCGTAGGCTTTTTTCATTATTATTAATGAATTCATAATTTAAATTGTATTAAAAATAGTCACATTGTTGATTTGAAATATTTAACCATTTATTTACAAAAACCTATTTAATAGTGTTCTACATATATTATTTTATAATAAATATCACTTTTAGGCAGTAATGTTTTTTAGATAAAAAATAAAAAAAGTGATATAAATAACAATACATGATGCTATTACTGTAAATACGAAAAATCGTTCCAAAAAGCCTTTCGCTCAATCAAATGACACTTTTAAACATATAGGATAGGAAGCTGGGTTAGTTTATTATACTTTTGAAATATAAGAACACACAAAGAACAACATCAACAGTAAGCATTCCTACACACTGAGAACACTTATATACTGGGTATTGAACACACTTTTAAACAGTAAGAACACCAAAGTCGAACTATTCTTTAGTTCGGCTTTTTTATATTAAATCATATGTGTGTAATAATAATATTAGAAAGGTAAGTTTTGATTAAATGGGAGTTTTAGGCAAAATCTATTTCCAGTTATCTTCTTCTAAAATATCATCATCAGAATAAGTAGTATTGTCAAAGAGGTCTTCATCTAAGATAGAATCATCTGACTCAAAGACTTTATTTTCCCAATTTCTTTTTAAGAAATAATAATATCCCCAACAAACCAATAAACCAAATAGAACACCTAATACAGTTAGTAACGCTTCATTGACACTTGTATAATCATTATAACTTATCATGTCATATGCTAAATAACTGATAATTCCTCCAACGAAACTACCGCCGTAATAAGACAGAACGCCTGTAATGGCGTATAACCAATTATTTTTATCGTGTTCCTCTGATAAATTATAGAAAGCTCTTCCAATGAAATAGATAAATATTAAACCAAGCATTTATTTGATATTTTGATTAAATCTGATTTTTCAAATTTAAATCGAATAATTCATTTATCAAAATGAATTATAAGCGCAAAAATATTGATTTTTTGTGTTCATGCATAAAATCAGCTCGTTCATGAAATACCTTTTTATATAAATGAGACTTCGTACATATTTGTATAGAAATTAAAAACGAATACCAGTTTAATAAAAAAATATCATGCAAAAACTATTAACAATATGCGGTTTGTTGTTATTCTCAACATCAATTTTCGCACAAGATTTTACGATTAGCGGTTATATGCGAGATGCTTCTTCTGGAGAAGAATTGTTATACGCAACAGTTTTAGTCAAAGAAAATGGCTCGGGTACAACGACAAATTTGTACGGTTTTTATTCTATCACATTACCGAAAGGCGATTATACTTTGCAATATTCTTATATCGGAATGCAAACTATGGAACTAAAAGTTTCATTAACGGAAGATATTAAGCAGGATGTAGAATTGCAAGATGGTGCAATTCAAATGGAAGAAATCGTAGTAAAAGCCGAAAAAGAAAACGAAAATATTACAAATACGGAAGTGAGTACAGTAAGTTTAAATGTAAAAGATGCTAAACTAATTCCTGTTTTATTAGGCGAACAAGATATTTTGAAAAC
>CAZEOC010000005.1:0-457 GCA_964513525.1 uncultured Saprospiraceae bacterium
CACAGCACTTGTATTGCTACCAATAGTGACCTTTTTCAATCCTGATGCTCCTTTCAATCCTGACGGTGCTTTAATCATTGATGATTCAGGTGATGCAAGTACAAACGGTAACTACGGTTTCCCATTAGCTGATCCAGTAGCAAGAGTAATTGGTAATCCTAATCCTGATTTCTTATTAGGTATTAGTTCTGATATTCGTTGGAAAAACTTAACATTCAAATTCTTATTTGATATCAAGGAAGGTGGAGATATGTGGAATGGTACTAAAGGTGCGATGACATTCTTTGGTGTATCTGCAAATACAGAAGATCGTTATACAACTTCTTCTTTTGATGGTGTATTATTATCTAATCCTGCAACAGCAGCAGATATTGATGTAACAATTGATGAAAACTGGTACACTGGTAATGGTGGTGGATTCGGTTCTGTAGCTGAGCATTTCGTAGAAGATGGATCT
>CAZEOC010000005.1:467-3088 GCA_964513525.1 uncultured Saprospiraceae bacterium
CCGTTTACGTTTTGTAACTTTATCATACCAGTTTGCTGATATGATTGATGGTTTAAATGATGTTACTTTATCATTTACAGGAAGAAACTTATTATTATTTACCCCTTATACTGGTATTGATCCTGAAACAAGTTTAGTTGGTTCAAGCTCTAATGGTCAAGGTTTAGATTACTTCCAGATGCCAGGTGTTAAGAGTTACTCTTTAGGATTAAGTGTTAAATTCTAATAAAAAGATATTCAAATTGCCTTTAGTTAAAAAGTTCTCCCTCAAAATTTATTTGAGGGAGAATAATTGGCAATTAACTATCAATTAGTATTGTTTAATTTAAATAAGAACATATTTTATGAAAAATATAAAATTATATGTGTTAATGTTCCTTATTGGAGGTCTAACATTAACATCATGTGAAAGTTACTTCGGTGATATTAATGTGGATCCTGATAATCCAACTGCAGTAACGCCAAATGTATTATTACCACAAATCCAAGTACGTTTAGCATATACTGTTTGGGGTGATGCTTCAAGGTATATTGGAATTTATAACCAACACATTGATGGTGTAGGTCGTCAATTTGCAGTTATCCAAAATTATGGAATTCAACCTGCAGATGTTAATACAATGTGGGGTAAAAATTTATACAGTAGTGTATTAATGGATAATCGTCAATTACAAGCAATTTCTGCTGAAAATGGTTATAATCATTATACAGGTATTGCTAAAGCAATTGAAGCTTACTCAATGATGATGTTAACTGATTTATTTGGTGATGCACCATATTCAGAAGCATTTAACGGAACAGAAATTATTCAGCCAAAGTTTGATACACAAGAAGAAATATACAATGCTGTATTTGCTTTGATTACTTCTGCTAAAGCTGATTTAGCTGCTGGTGATGGTGGATATGCTCCTGGTGCTGAGGATTTAATTTATGGTGGTGATATCGCTAAATGGACTAAATTCTTAAACGTATTAGAAGCAAGAGGAAAATTACACTTAGCTAAGCGTAATGGAGCTTCTGCTTATACTGATGCTTTAGCTGCTTTAAACAGTGGAGGATTTGATTCAGCAGATGATGCAGGATTGCTTTCATTTGGTTCAAGTGCAACAACTGCTGCACCTTGGTACCAGTATATCGAGCAACGTGATGATATTGAAGTAAGTACTCGTTTTGTTACAATGTTACAAGGATTAAATGATCCTCGTGAGACTACATACGGTGCTTTATTAGATTTACCTCATCCAATTTACAGTATCGATAGATCAGTACCGTTATTATCTTATGCAGAAGCTAAATTTATTGAAGCTGAATGTGAATTTAATGCAAACGGAGCTACTGCTGCACATCCAGCATACTTAGCTGCAATTGAAGCTTCTTTCGCTGAAGCAGGACAAAGTGCAGATTACGCTGCTTATGCTGCTCAAGCTTCTGTTGATCCAGGTGCTGCAAGTTTGACATTAGAAAATATTATGACTCAAAAATATATTGCTCTTTATGGTAATTATGAGTCTTTTTCTGATTGGAGACGTACAGGAATTCCTGATTTAGATGCAACTCCTAATACAGGAGCAGAAGTACCTCGTCGTTTGCCTTATGCAGAAAACGAAATCTTATCGAATGAAAATGCACCAAGTCCAGCGACTGTGACTATTTTCTCTCGTGTTTGGTGGGATAACTAATTAATAGTTTTTATTAATTTGTTTAACAAAAAGGTGTTATCAGACGTTTTAGTCTTGATAACACCTTTTTTTATTAAATCTAAAAAAATGAAAATGAAATTATACTTACTAATTTTTCTATTCACACCTGTGTTTTTAGTTGCACAAGACGATAATACTGATGAATTAAAGCGATTAATCTTTAGTAATTATGCTGTCGCACAACTTTCTGATATGACTTCAACGTCTACTTATAATGCAGTAAAAGCTAAGGCTAAAGTTGAAGGAAATGTCTTTCTTAATGAAGAATGGTCTGATGTGGAAATATTTGGAAATCAAGGACAATCTTTTGTTACAAAAGGAAAATACAATGTTCATGCAGATGAATTACAGTTTTTAGATGCGAAAAAAAATATTAAAGGAATTAGTGCTGGAAAAATTAAAGGATTTATGATAAATGGTAGGGTTTTTCTTTCTAAACAAGATGAAAACTTGACCGCTAATTTTTATCAGATTTTATCTTTCGGAAAGTTAGAATTATTAATAAAACATAAAACAACTTTAGTAACAGTAAATGATAATCCTTTATTAGGTTCAGCCAATGGAGATAAGAAAATTGCGCTTTCTGAAAAGTTATATTACGTTGATGAAAATGATAGTGTCCATAAATTACCAAAAGGAAAGAAAAAGATTTTAGAAATAATGAAAGATAAGAAAACCGCAATGAAAAAAGCTATTGATGAAGGTAGTTTGAATCTTAGAAAAAAAGAGGATATAATTGTTGCTTTTGATATCTACAATAGTATGAGTGCAGAAATCGAAGAAGTAGATTAATTGATAATTGATAATTTACAAAAAAAGCCAACTTTTAATTTTGAAGTTGGCTTTTTGAATTTTATATTTCGTTATTCGTTATTCGTTATTCGTTATTCGTTATTCGTTATTCGTTATTCGTTATTCGTT
>CAZEOC010000005.1:3188-4375 GCA_964513525.1 uncultured Saprospiraceae bacterium
ATTTTCTTGTAACTCGTACTATCAATCCTTGTAAGAAGCCAAATAGCATTAATAAACTTCCTAACCAAAATAGATTAATACCAGGGAAAACAATTGCTTCCATGACGATATAATCGCTTCTATTTACATCTTCTGCAATTTCTAAAACAACGGTTTGTTTTTTTGGTAAACCAGTTGATACTTCAAATGTAGCTTTTCCATCTTCAGGATTAATTGATTGGAAACGAATCCTTAATCCTAAACTTCTGATTTCATCTTGTATCGTTAGAATTTGATTATTTCTAATTACATAAACTGGATTAGCAATTTCAGATATACCAGTAGATAAATCCTTGATGTTCAGAATTGAAGCGACAGCAATATCACCTTCTTTTGCCTGATAACCTTCATTTTTAGGTGTTTTATCAAAAGCACTTAAATTAAATTCATATTGTCCAATAATGAAACTTTCTCCTTGTTTAGCTTGAGTGATTTGAGTCGTTAAGTTAGCTTCTGTCGCAGCAACTACTTCTGGGAATTTATCAGAAAATTTGATTTTTAATCCAATTTCTTCCAATGTTTCTGCTATCCCGAATTGACCATCTTGACGAATCATAAAGACTGGTTCTGCTGACCAAGTAGAATCTGAATATTTTGATTTAATATTTAAAGTTGCTCCTAAAGCAAGGTCATTTTCACCTGAATGTTTACTTTCTTTCTTAGGATTATTATTAAAATCAACAAAAGTAACAATGTGTTCTTTTAGCTCAATTGTTTCACCTGTTTGAATAGTATAGGTTTTATAATTCAAACTATCCTCTACTTGCTTCGCATATTCAGGTTCTAATTCTACACGAGGTAAAGCAGAAACATGTGTGAAAATATCTCTTTGCACATAATGCTTTGTAGAAGGATTTGAAGCAGCAATTTTAGGCTCATTTTTATCATAAATGATATTTGGTGTTAAATCAAACTCTTCTTGTACTTCACCTTTTTCATTTATTCTTTGATAATTGACTACGAAATAACGATTGAAACCATCTATTGTATCTGTTTTATAAGTGACTAAATAGTCGCCCATTTTAGTGGTTAAATTCTTATATAGTAAGATATTATTGTTTTGAACGTCGTTACTGGACAATACTGGGTTTAAGTCAAATACACGAACATGTCCAGAGTTGACTCCATTATCGTCATTAAAAGGCGCT
>CAZEOC010000005.1:4385-12856 GCA_964513525.1 uncultured Saprospiraceae bacterium
TCATCATCTTCACTAAATCCATCAATTATATTAGTACGCATAAAAGCGTCCTTTGAAATAATTTCTTTATTCAAACCAGATACTAAAGTGCCGATAACCATAACTGCAAAACCAATATGAGAAACGGCGGAAGCAGAAATTTTGACGTTTCCACGTAAGACAGAGACAACATAATCTAAATTAGCAATGATTCCAAAAGCAGAGGCAAACATTAATACTAAATATGGAATCGTATTCAAATTAATCACATAAAAAGAAATAGCAGTAATTACGATTGCGCCTAAAGCTGCAATTCCTAAATGTAAACCAACTTTCTTTAAATAAGCACTACTTGGTGCTTTATAACGCATGAATTGAGCCGTTCCAGAAAGCATTGCAATCAAGACCGCAATCCAAATTTGATATTTATTATAATGTTCAATTGGTTCATTTGGAGTAGACCAATTTAAAGCTAAATTTTGATTTGGAAACCAACCATTTAAGACTTCAGCAATTTTATTATAAACTGGAATAGAAGTCGTAAATGTGATTAAAATAGCGGAGAAAATTAATATTAAAGAACCCATAAACATCCAAAACTCGCGGCTGTAAGCGGTTTCTTCTTTCTCTGTTTCTGGAATTTTTCGCCATCTTGCTAATAACAAAACAAAACTTGCAAGAAATATTGTTACTAAGAAAATAACCAATTGCCATTCCAGACCCATATCTGTGAAAGCATGAACGGAAGTATCTCCTAATATTCCACTTCGAGTCAGAAAGGTAGAATATACAATCATTCCAAAAGAGAAAATCAAAAAGATGAATGCAATTTTTAAAGAATGACCAGTTGATTTTGCAATCATTACAGCATGAATTCCTGCGACTAAAACTAACCAAGGAACAAGTGACATATTTTCAACTGGATCCCAAGCCCAATAACCACCAAAACTCAAGGCTTCGTAAGCCCAAGCTCCGCCCATTAATATTCCTAAACCTAAAATGAATGCTGAAAATAAAGACCAATTCAAAACAGGTTTTAACCAACCTTTGAAATCTTGTGTCCATAAACCAGCAATTGCGAAAGCAAAAGGAACAACTGTTGAGGCAAATCCTAAAAATAGAGTAGGAGGATGAATTGTCATCCAATAATTTTGTAATAAAGGATTCAAACCATCACCAGCTATTTTAGATAAATATTCAGGGTCTGAAAAAATTGGTGCTTCAACAACATCTCTTAAAAGAACGAATGGATTTGAACCAATTTTCACATCGTCAACTCCAAAATATAAACCCAGAATCATGGACATTAGAAATACTTGTACTAATGCAATAACTGATAATACAGGACTTTCCCATTTTTTTGCAGAAAACATTAGAATTCCACCAAGTACAACATGCCAAAACATCCATAATAAAAAACTTCCTTCTTGACCTTCCCAAAAAGCAGAAGCAATATATTTCATTGGTAAATCTGGAGAAGTATGTTCATAAGCATAGCTATATTCAAATAGTTGATTTACCATCAAATAAAATATCATTCCGATGATAAAAAATACACTTAAACCATGAACACCAAAGGAGATTCTACCTAAATTTCTCCAAGATTCATAACTTGCTTTATCTCTATTGTTAGTTGCAAAAAAATAGGCAACTGTCGCTAAAATTCCAGCTACAAAACTTAGAATTACCGACAAATGCCCTAATTGACCTGGTAGTAGATTTTCACCTACGTATTGAATTTCATTCATTTTTTATTAATATTTAAAACGGAAGACATTCCAAAATGTCTTCCGTTTACTGCATACTTCGACTAAAAATTATAAATTAAATTTTCTCTGCAGCTTTTTTCATCTGAATTTCTTCGTCTTTATATTTTGATGGACATTTCATTAACATGTCAGTAGCGATAAATTGTTCTTTTTCTACTTTTCCTGTTAATACGATTTGTTCTGAACGTTCGAAATCCTGTGGTTTTGCCTTTCTTAAAACTACCTTATGTTCTTCACCTTCACTATCTGTCATGAAAAATGTAAAGTAATTAGGATTCTCTTCAGGATTATAATACATTTCTTTATCCTTTGATAATGTTCCCACAACTTTGAATTTTTCTCCTGGATTATCAAAAGCGTCATCAAAATTCGAGTAAGTAGCCATATCATTCGATGCAGAAACTAAGATTCCAATACCAACAACTATGGCAACAATAGCAACTATATGTATTAATTTCATAATTATTTATTATAATGTTGACATTTATGAATCTATATCTCATTAATAAAAGTCAACTGATTTAGTTAATTTACACTTTGTTAATTTGACGCAAAGATAAGTCATAAACCTTATTTAAAAGAATGAGAATAATCACTTTCGTCATTAATAAAATGTTATTTAGAGTATTTTTAGATAAGGATTGAAATAAAAATAACTATACATTCATAACTCGTCTTTTTTGCAATTAACTACGTTAAAAATACTCGTAGAAACAAAGGCTTTGTTTGCATTTTTTGTCTTGTTAATAGCAAAAAATGCTATATTAAAAAAAGCACATTTATTTTATTCCAATCCTAAGCAATTTATATTTGATTTAATCTTAGATAATAATAACTAAAATCTACCTATGAAGTTTTTGAAAATATTACTAATTATACTTTTTATCCCAACCATAATTATATTAACTTATATCAATTATTCCTTATTGCATTGTGCGACTTGCAATGAAACTGAAAATGGCTTAGAGAATACGACGGTCATTTATCAACTGAATCATATTCAAACAAAGTTGGAAGCTGGAGCAGCAGATGAAATGCAAGCAATTTATCCAGAAGGTTTTGTTTTTCTTTATAGTTTATATGGATTAAGTTGGGCAAATGTAGGCCAAGGTTTAATACCTAATTCTAAATTGCATAAAAGAGCAATTACAGAAATAGAAACGGCATTGTTAAACATAAATTCTGAAAAAGGAAAAGCTCCTTTTGATAATTCTTTAGTTTTAGAATTTGGTGCTTATTATGTTGGTTGGTCAAATTATGTATTAGGAAAAAAGTTACAAATTATTCCTAAAAATGAAAGAGATTCGATTGATATTCAACAGTTTAAAAATAATTGTGATTCAATTGTTAATGCTTTGAAAAAGGTAGAAACTCCATTTTTGCCATCTTATCAAAGTCAAACTTGGCAGGCAGATAATATTTTATGTTTAGCGAGTCTAAGTTTATATGATGAAATTATCGAACCAAGATATACAGAAGAAATTCAATCTTGGTTACAAAAAATAAAAGCAAGTGTAGATGTTGAAACTGGTTTAATTGGTCATGAATTCAATCTTTTTGAAAATAAAACATCATCTCCTCGAGGTTCTTCTCAATCTTTGATAAATAGTTTGTTATTTGATATTGATTCGACTATTGCTAATGAACAGATTGAATTGTATAAAAATAATTTCCTAATGTATCGTTTTGGTTTACCTGCAATTAGAGAATATCAAAAAGGAAGGGAAGGAACTGGAGATATAGATTCTGGTCCAGTTATTTGGGATGTTGGCGGTGCAGCTTCGATTGTAGGAATCAAAGCACTTGGGAAAGCTGATGAAGTGAATTTGCATCAAGGACTTCGAAATGCTATTAATGCTTTTGCCTTTGCACAAACTACTGGAAATCAAAAACAATATTTATTAGGAAAATTACCAATTGCTGATGCTTTTATTGCGTGGGCAAACTCTGAAAATTGCTTGATAAATCAAAAAAATACTTATTGGCAATGGCACTTTCAATTGTTTAGTCTTGGAATTTGTTTGATATTTGGGATATTATTTTTTGTTATTAATTTTGTAGCTAAAAAAAATGCTTAAAAATTTAAGTTACAATTTTAAAAACTCCAAAAGTAGAATATTTATGAGAAAGCTAAGTTTCTTATTAATCTTAATATCAATTTCATTTAATTTATTTGCACAACAGAATTCATCTGAATTAACGACTATTATTTTGGTACGTCATGCTGAAAAAGTAGAAGATGGAACTTCAAATCCAATATTAACAAAAGCAGGAATAATCCGTTCTATTCAATTAGCCTATTTGTTGAGAGAAGATTCTATATCTGCTGTTTTTTCTACTGATTATGAACGCACTTTATTGACTGCAAATCCAACCGCTAATTTCCATAATCAACCGATTCAAAAATATTTACCGAGTTCAAAAATTGCTTTATTTAACACGATAGCAGCAAGATATCAAGGAAAAACTATTTTGGTTACTGGACATTCAAACACAGTACCTGACATGATTAATTATTTATGTAATACTGATTTGCCGAATATAGAACATTATGAATATAGCAATTTATATATTGTAACCTTTCGAGAAGTTGGAAAAGGAAAATTATTGAAATTGAAGTATGGAGAACTATCAGAAAAACCAATTACTGCAAATGTTGATAAAAATAATATAGGGGTTCAAGGTTTTGATGTTGTTTCGTATTTTACAGAGAAAAAAGCTGCATTAGGAAATAAATATATTTCTACAAGATTTGAAGGCGTAACGTATTATTTTTCAACTCAGAAGCATTTGGAATTATTTTCCATCAATCCTGAAAAGTATTTACCACAATTTGGTGGTTACTGTGCAGATGGGATGATTTATAATACCAAATTGAATATAATGCCAGAGATTTTTAAAATTATTGATGATAAATTATACCTATTTCAAGATAAGAAAACCTTAAAAAATTGGAAGAAGGAACAAACTGAAAATATTGAATTGGCAAAAAATAATTGGAAAGATTAATCTAACCAAAATCGGTCTATTAGAGGAACATTTTTATTGTAATTCAGCGCAAAAGGGTCGAAATTACGTTTACCAAATAAATACCAAGTTACCCCAGAAATAGCAGGTTTTGTATCAGCTCCCAACCATAATTGCCCATTTCCATAACTTGTTCCAAGGTTAGAAGCATAAGGAATACCAGCAGATTCGTTGTATAAACTACTTGGTATAATTATTTTTTCCAATTCATTTAAATAAGTGTTAGCTTCATTTTCTTGATTTGCTTTTTTGAAAGCCACAACCATTTGTCCAGTTCCTTCCGTCCAAACAGCATCTTTATCTTCATCGAAACAATATCCAGTGATAGCTTCATTATTCACGGTCGCAATTTGAGTATTCAAATATCGATTTGCTTTCGTTAATACATCAATTGGAAAATCTTCAAAGATGCAATAACCCCAAGGATGCAAATCCATTGCGTAATAATATTGTGGATTAGTTTCCCAAGCGATTAGTAATTTATCCGTTTCATTCCATCTATCATTTTCTAAAAAGTTTAATAAATTTTGATGAAAGGAAGTATAACCATTTACAGCATTAAAAGCATCAATATTTCCTTCTGTAATTTTATGAATTTGAGAATTGTCGGCATTATATCCTCCCCAAATTCCGCCATCTGAATCTTGTAAACCTATAATCCAATTTTCCAATTCCGTGATTAATCGATTATATTTTTGGTCTTGCGTATAGAATTTATAATTATTCGCTGCAATTAGTAGCCAAGCATTGTCACCTAACCATCGTTTTCCAGAAGGTGTGCCATTTGCATCTCTAAATTGAGAGAAACCACCATTTCCTACCAATAATTCAGTATCAATTCTATTATTAAAAAAGTCTAAAACTTGTTCTGCTTGAGCATAGTTTTCATAAGCTATAAATGATAAAATAGCCAAAGCATTATCATAAAGAGAAACAATATTTCCGTTTTCAGTACTTTCCAATAAACCATTTGAAAGTTGATGATTATTCAGCCAGTTTGTTAATAATATCTCATTTTCGCTGATTTCTTGTGTTCCTTCAAAAATCAAATTTGTATTAGATTCACTAACGACAATTTCATTTGGTTCAAATTTGTATTCGTTACTAATTGCAAAGATTGTATTAATGCCTGAAAAGTTAGAAAAAGCCCAATCTCCTTCATTATTAGTAACTGTATTTTGCCCTAAACTTGTTTGAATCTCAATATTCGAAATTCCATTATTATTTTCGTCAACTACCTTTCCAGAAACAGAATATGTTTTCACTTCTTCCGGTTCATCTGTAGAACATCCAACCAAAATTATTATTCCTAAAAGTAAAAAAAGGTAATTTTTCATATGATTATTTAAAATTAAAAACGTCATTTTGAAAGTTCAAAATGACGTTTGTTTATTATTAAAAGAAAGTTAATTTCAATATCAAATAATAGAAGCTGTTTGATTATCATTAAAAAATGAGAACTAAAAATTAGAAAAGATTATCAGTATTCGTAAATGCTTCGGAGAAGCAAGCTGTTTATAGAAAGAATATAGTTAATCTATTGGTGTTCCCTAGGAACAGCCTAATTTTTTAATATCAAAAGGCTGTTCCTAAGGAACGCCAGTTAATTTAAGATGATGAAAGCTATAAACAGCTTGCTTCTATGAAGCATCTTCTTTAAAATAACACTAAGTGTAATTCTAAATTTAATCTTGATTAATTACTTCATCAACATCATCTGAATTTTCTAAGGTTTCATTTGCACTTTCATTTGACTTATCAGCTTCAAATTCTTCTAATTCTTCCTGAAAAAATCGTCTTTGAAAAGCTATAATCATAAATACACCAAGTGTAATTGAAGAATCAGCTAAATTAAAAACTGGTCTGAAAAAAGAAAATGGTTCTCCGCCCCAAAATGGTAACCAATCTGGAAAATATCCATCGTACATTGGGAAGTATAACATATCAACTACACAACCTTGTAAGAAACCAGCATAATTTCCACCATACTGAGCAATGCCATAATAGCCATTCCAATATCCAGTATCTGCATTTAAAGTTGTTCCTTTATCAAATAAAAATCCATAAAATGCACTGTCTAAAATATTTCCTAATGCACCAGCTAAGATAAATGCAATACTGATAACTAAACCCATATTTGCCTTTTTCTTAATCAAGTGATATAGATAATATCCCATAAAACTTACCGCAACTATTCTGAATGAACTTAACAAAATTTTACCCCAGCTTCCGCCTAATTTTAAACCAAATGCCATTCCTGGATTCTCTGTAAAGTGTATTCTAAACCATTCATTATCAGGACCTAAAGGAAGAATTTCTTCTCCTAAAGACATATTAGTTTTTACCCAAATTTTGAACCACTGGTCTAATACTAAAACGATTAGAATGATACCGATTACGATGTATGAATTTCTATTTTTCAATGTATATCTTGTTTTTATAATTCTTTTGCAAATTTAGTAAAGAGATTCGCAATTAATAAACTATCAATTGTTATTTTTTAAATAATTGATTATCAATTGTTTATGTTTGGTCGTTTTGAGTTTAAATAAATATTTATTAAAGATAAGATAAAGAAATCAATTTGTATTTATAGAATAGAAAGAATGAACTCTTTGAAATGAGTGTAGGTTCAAATCAATATTTTTAATTAAAACGAAGAATGAATTTATCGTATTTTGATTCTTCAATATAGTTTTTAAGTGTATAAAATAACGAAAATTAGTTTTATTCTTCATTAGATAAGTTAACAGTTAATGAAGTTATATTTATAAATTTACGATTTAATAAAATCTCTTTTATTACTAAATTTTCAATTAGAAGGTTTTTTATCTTAAATTTCACATAAATTGAATGAATTAATGTTTAAAATATTTTAATTCAAACAATACATAATTTATAAGTAAATGTATTTATTTTTTGATACCGAAACTGCTGGTTTACCAAGGAATTGGAAAGCTCCACATACAAATTATAGTAATTGGCCAAGATTAGTTCAAATTGCTTGGATTCAATATGATGAGAATGGAAATGAAGTAGATAAGCAAGAATATATTATTCGTCCAGAGGGATTTAAAATACCTTTTAAGACAGCACAAATTCATGGAATTACTACTGCAAGAGCTTTAAAAGAAGGTGTAGATTTGATTGGTGTTTTGGAGAAGTTTAATGCTAAAATTAGAGAAAGTGATTTCATCGTTGCACATAATGTTAGTTTTGATGAAAGAGTAATGGGTGCAGAGTTTGTTCGTAACGGAATGATAACAGAACTATTTGCTAAAAAGAGAATCTGTACTATGAAAACGACGACGACTTTTTGTCAAATTCCAGGTAGTTTTGGTTTCAAATGGCCGACATTAGCAGAATTGTATTATGCTTGTTTTGAAAGTGATTTTGAGAATGCGCATAATGCTTTAGCGGATATTCAAGCGACAGCAGATTGTTATTGGGAATTAGTTCGTAGAGGTTTTTTTAAGTAGAAGTAACTAATTGTCTAATCCTAAAAAAGACTCAATGCGAAATTTACATTGAGTCTTTTTTATTATTAAAAATTTTTTAGAATTAAAACCCTAAATCCATTGTACGATAACCATCTTGTAAAGAATCTAAGCTTAATGCTTCTAATCCATATCCAGTAGTTGTCTTATAATGACGGCTTGAAAAAATTCCAAAACCATAATCCTCACCATCTTTTTT
>CAZEOC010000005.1:12866-23467 GCA_964513525.1 uncultured Saprospiraceae bacterium
TAGTATAAGTCGTTGTTAAATCTGCAGAAGTAATTCCACCATTAATTTGCCCAGCATTGATGTAATTCAACAAATCAATTGCTCCAGAAGTAACTTCAATATAAAGACTATCTAAAGAACGAACATAACCCGGTTCTAAAGAATTATCCATAAATTCAAAAAACTTTTCGCCATCTACAACTACTCTTGCTAATTCACCATCATTTGGTGTTATTTTATCATCGATTTCCCAAACTAATGTTTTTGAAGTGAAATTAGTTGGATCAGCTTGAGGAGCTTCTTCATAGTCAATCAATACTTTCAAACTGAAAACTTTAGAGTTTGAAGGAGGCGTCCAACGGAAAGTCGTTTCTGAATTTGGACGGAAACGAAGTGTTGTAGCAGAACTATTAGGAGAAGTTAAATTGAAATTTTGACAGATTTCAGTTTCAGCAGTTACTTTATTATCAGTATCGCCATCTTTAATAATTTCTAAACGATAAGTGAAATCTTCTTTTATAGGTTCTGTTAATTTATATAAAATATTTGGAGTGGTAGCAAAAATACCTTCTGCTCTTGTAAAACCTTCATCAATTGCATTTACTCTTTCTAATTCATAAATACTTCCACTTGAATTTCCAGATTGAAATTCTAATAATTGTACTCTAATGTTGTCATAATATAAAGAATCTGCTTCTTGAGCTAAAACTAAAGCACTGGTTGCAGGATCAAGAAAAGCCTTTTCAATTCTAATATATTGAATAGGTTCTGATTGATCCAAAAGACCATAAACAATAGAAACATCTTTCCAATCTTCAGTCAAGTCGAAATCATTTTCGCAACTTGTGAGTACAAAAATTGTAATAAATAAGAATAATAGTTTTTTCATATTGCAAAAATATAAACTTTGTGTGTATTTTATGGTTTTTAACATTCCTTATTGAATAAAAATTAAATTATCAACACCAAATCTTTAAGATATATGATATTTGAAACACAAGATGGCTCACATTCTATTTTTTCTGATGAATATCAAGTTAGCTATCATTCTAAATATGGTGCGATTCAAGAATCGGAACACGTTTTTATTAACGCGGGTTTACGTTTAAAAGCTGTTGAGCAATCTGATATTTCGATTTTAGAAATTGGAATGGGAACTGGGTTGAATGTTTATATGACTTATTTGGAAGCTCAAAAAAGAGCATTAAATATTAATTATGTCGCAGTAGAAGCTTTTCCAATTACAATTGAACAAGCAAAAGACCTTAATTATCCAGAACAATTAAAAAATCCTGAAACTGTAGATGATTTTATGAAAATTCATGCATCTAATTGGAATGAAACTGTAGTATTAAATGAAGATTTTAATTTAGTGAAAGTAGATAAAAAGTTTGAAGATTTAACTTACTCTAATCAATTTGATATTATTTATTTTGACGCCTTTGCACCTTCATTCCAGCCAGAATTATGGACAGTGGAATTACTTCAAATTATGTATAATGCATTGAAAAGTGAAGGCGTATTAGTTACGTACTGTGCGCAAGGTCAATTTAAGAGAAATTTGAAATCAATTGGTTTTACAGTAGAGCCTATTCCAGGGCCTCCTGGCAAAAGAGAAATGACA
The DNA here is from genome assembly GCA_964513525.1 of uncultured Saprospiraceae bacterium. GTDB lineage: Bacteria > Bacteroidota > Bacteroidia > Chitinophagales > Saprospiraceae > CAWVWD01. The sequence continues at coordinate 14,470 of CAZEOC010000005.1, forward strand.
AGAGCAAATAAAATGTAGTACTTAAGATTAGGTTGTAAATATTAAAATCACAGAATAATTGGTAAGCCTTGCATTGCCGTTTCTTCATCTGGAAGAATCTCGCAATTGTCCCAAATTCCAGTTCTTAAAGTTTCTGAATAGGCTTTTGGTAAACGATATTCATCCATTAAATCAGCAGCTTGATTAAAATCATATTCAAAAGTGTGATGTTGATAAGAAAAAGAATCATCATCATTCAAAATCATATACCAAACACTTGTGTTTCCATTATTTGCAGGCATTCCAATCACTCCAGCATTTAGCCAATATTTATCAACCTCGTTAGATGCAAAGGGTAAACCACAATGTCCACCTAAAATTACATCTACATTAGCATCAGCAATGTTTTTCGCTTTAGTATTCCAATTCGTTGATTTGAAAATATAACCTGAAGTCTCGGTATAATTTCCATGAACAACTAAACATTTTTTATTTGCATATTCAAAACTCAAATGGTCAGGAATACTTTGTAGCCATTCTTTACTTGTTGTACTGATATTTTTTTGAGCAAAAGGAAACCATTGTTTTGAGAAAATATCACAACGAGAATCATCATTAAAATTACAACCACAATCATCTTCATCATCTCGAAGTTGAATTTCTACATTACCTAAAATTGTATGAATTCCCCATTCTTTTATAGTTTGTAAACATTGTTCAGGTGCAGCACAATAACCAACTATATCTCCAGTACAAATAATATTATTAGGCGAAATACCTTCAGAGTTAGCAATTTTCATCATTGCTTCTAAAGCTTGAAAGTTGCTGTAAACTCCTCCAAATACTAAGAGTTTTCCTGCAAGTTTTCCTATATTTTTTGTTACTTTATGCATTTGCAATATGTCTGAATAGATGATTTACAATTAGAAAAGATTAACACTTTCTACATTGATGAGTTCAAATGTACTTTAACCTTTCGGAATAGCCGAATTATTTTATTAACTATTTTCTATTTTAAGAATGAGGAATAAATAAATTTATATACTTTGGAGAAGTATTTTTGGTTATTATTAAAGCAAAGGATAGAAAAGCGTTAATTAAAATAATCGTTCTTATCAGAGTTTAGGAGGAAAAAACCATAAAACTAAATTCAATTTTTAATTACAGGTATTAAAAAATTATAACCAAATAGATATTCAAAATATGAAAGATTTACAAAGCTTAAAGCGAAAAGTAGATATTTATAATGAAGTATTAAATAATACGCAAAACTATAGAACGGAATGGAAAGCTTCATTGAGAGGTTCTATTATAAGTATATTGAGTGAGATTGTTAAGGAAACTAATCTTAGAGCAACGATTGCGACTAAATCAGAAATTGATAATTTAGAAGCGATTATTCTATCACTCGGTCAAACTGGAAGTGGATTAAAACAACAAGTAGGAGAAAAGCAAGTTAAAGAATTGGTAAAGCATAATGGATCATTAATTTATCAGCAATTATTTAATGGAAAAGTAATCGTTTTGATTCAATATCCAATGATTGAAAGTTATGGAGAACCTCGTAAACCAAGAACGATTGCAATCTATCGACCAGAAGAATTGAAAACACCATATTTGATTCGTCATGTAGAAGAATTAATCAAAGAAGTTACAAATTGGGAAGATTATGATGATGATGAACCAAACAAGAAAATTGGTTTCAAGATGAATTTTGAGCAAGTAGAAGATTAATTAATTACTTCAAATACTCAAATCGTTTGAAATTTTGAAGTATTCAAATCTAAATTATTTATCAATAAGGGGTACGAAATATTATGTAATAATTGTGGTTCAACGGTAGAGATTCGACCTTTGGAGATAAAAGCGGTTTGTCGCAATTGCCATACTTTCCTAAAAATTGAAGAAACTGATACTACAATTGCTTCAATTGTAATTGAAGAATCAGTATTTCTGACTTTAGAGAATTTACCTATTGCCGTAAATGATAATGGAAGTAATGATTTAGAATTTTATAAAGATGAATTAGAGAAGTTAGAAATAGAATGGAGCGCTAAAAAAGAAGATTATAAGATTAAAAACGGTAAAAATAGAATATTACCAAGACGACAAAGTATCTTATTTTTAGTTGGTGCTGCATTACTTTCTATTTATGCATTGATTACAATTTTCTATTATAATGACCCGAATTTTTTCTTAATTATAACGGGACCAATTTGGATTATTTCAAATATTAGGGAATTTACGCTTTATAGAAAATGGAAAGAAGCGGAAGAAGAATATTTGGATGAAAGGAATAGAATTGAAAACGAAATTCAGTACTTAAAATCTTTTTAGGAATTAGGTTGAATATGAATTATTTATCCGTCATATAATTTTAAAATTGGTATGATTATATATTTTTTGTTGTTAAATCCTAAACCCTTTTGAGAACTTTTTGTTAATCTTACATTATTTTCGGAAAATATCTAAAATTATGTCATCAAAGATAAAAGCTGGTTTACTATTATATCGTCAACAAAAGGAAGGATTAGAAGTATATTTAGTTCAAAATGATGATGATGATTTACAAATGCCAGAAAGCTTTTCAATCGAACATCACGAAGCTTTAGAGTCTTTTTGTGATAATTTAGAACGAGTTTTTGGTATTCATGTCGAAGTAGAAGAATTGATTCAGTTAGATTTGGTTAAATGCATGGTTTCAGGTAAAGAATTTTTAGCTTATGCTTTAGAAACCGATTGGGAAAAATTACCAAACTCAAGTACACGACACAAATTCGTTAAGGTAAATAAAGGCGCATATTATGCAATAAAAGATGCATTCAAAAGAGTAATGCCTGCACAATATGCTATGCTAAAAGAATTGGTAGAAGTAGTATCTTCAAGAAATATTATGAGATTTTAGTAATAATGAAAATCTAATTAAAAAAGGAACATCAAGATAATTGATGTTCCTTTTTTGTTTTAATAATCTTTAAAATGAAAAACGGCTTTCCACAAAGTTGCTTCAAGCCGTTCACATTAAAACCCAATCTTTATATATTACTCCTCGATATATTTTGTATCTATTTATATCAAAACGTAAAATTATTACAAAAGTTGATATAATTATTTATCTGCTAATTTACGATGTTAAAAATATATACTATTTAGAACTGCTATATAATGACAAAAAGTGCCTGCGATAACAAAAATATGCCAAATCGCATGATTATATCGTAGTTTTTTCCACATGTAAAATACAGTTCCAACAAGATAAAATAAGCCTCCCGAAATTAACCAATATAAACTTTTAATAGGCATTTTTTCTAACATTGGAACAATAACACCAATGCCTAATCCACCTAAAATGATATAATATATCAAAGAAAAATACTGATATTTTCCAATTAAAAATATTTTATAAATGATTCCAATTATAACCATTGACCAAAGCAATAACAAAAAATTTCTTGCTAAAGGATTATCTAAATATTGAATAACCAAAGGTGTATTTGTGCCAGCTATCAAAAAGTAAATTGCAATATGGTCAATTTTTTTCCAAAGAAATTTTTTCTTTTCACTTATCATTAAATGATAAATAGTAGAGGAAGCATAAACGAATAACATTGAAATCGCAAATACTATTAACGCAATTCGATAGTTAGATGAATTATTTTCGAAGTTTGAAAATAAAGCAGGAAGACCAACTAAAGCTAATAAAAAACCTAATCCATGTGTGAAAATATTAGCTTTTTCCTCATTACTGATTTTTGAAAAATACATCTTGAATTTCTTAAATCTTGTGAAAGGTAGAATTACTCTATTTTAGTCAAATCGCAAAAATTGTTAATGAGCCAAAATATTGATAAAAGCACATTTATTAATTACAATCCTTAAGCTTTTCTTCTACCAAAATATGCCATTATAAATCCACCAGTAATGAACATAATAATGCTGTAAACTCCTGCTGGTAAGGCTAAATCTTCAATACCTAAAATTGATGTAGCAATTACGATTGCTAAAGTTCCATTCTGAATACCTGATTCTATAGTAACAGAAAGTGTTTGTTTTAATTCCAATCGCATGATTTTAGCGACTATAAATCCTAAACTCATAGTTGCTAAGTTCAATGCTAAAGTAACACCACTTAATTTTGTAAAGTTTGCAATTAAAGCCTCTTTATTCGCTAAAATAATTCCGACTAAGATTAATAAAAAGATTACAGTAGAAGCGATTCTACTTGGTTTTTCCATTCTAATGGCAAAATCAGGTTTCATATATCTTATATACATTCCAATAGAAACTGGTAAAATTGTAATGGCAATTACATTTCCCATAGTTTCTAATATTGGAAGACTGATTTCTTGTCCTTCACCCATAAAATAAACTAAGGAATAATTAATAATAAATGGAATAGTAAATACAGTGATAAAACTTGCAATTGCAGTCATTGTAATAGATAAAGCAGCATCGCCTTTGGCTACATAAGTGATTAAATTTGAAGTTACACCACCAGGACAAGCAGAAATTATCATTAAACCAACGGCAAACATTGGATTTAAATCAAATGCATTTGCTAATAATAATCCGACAATTGGTAATATTATTAATTGATTGAACAACCCAGCCGCCGCCGCTTTCGGATATTGTAAAACTCGTTTGAAATCATCCAAAACAAGTGACAAGCCCATTCCTAACATGATTATAAATAAAGATATTTGCAATATTATGGCTGTATTCATTATTATGGTTTTATTATTAAGTTTTGATTTTGTTGTGGGTTTTATGCGTACAAGCACATTAAAATTATTTGCATTTGTACTAAAACTTTATTCTTTATTTAAAACTATTGAACTATAATCATTATGAAAATCAGTTAAATACTGCATGTCAATTGATTTTTCATCTAAATCAATGAATCCGAATTGAAGTGTTTTATGATTTTTTGTTAATAAGATTAATTCATTAGTTGTATTTACTGTCCATTGCCCAGACAAAGTATCACTATTTGCAATTTCTAAAAAAGTAGAATCTGTATTGAATCTAAAAGCCGAATCATTCCAATCTCCAATTATTAATTCATTTGTTGCAGCAGTAATTTCATTTTGATTTATAATTGCTTGTAAATCAATTGGATGTAAATTCTTAGTAAATGCTAATTGACCACTTAGTTTAAAATCCGTTAAATTTTCTAAATGTATTAAAAGTGGTTTTTCTGATTTCAGATTATTTAAAAATAAAAAATAATGATTTCTAATGACCAATAATTCCCAATTTCCTAATTCAAAATTATTTGATTCAGAAGCTTCTAAAAGTTCTTTTTTGTAGGTTACAAAATTTCCACCTTCTAAAAAATTGACTTTTCTAATTTGCCAATCTAAGGTTGGAATATTGATTTCAAACGTATTAGAAAATAAAAAATCAAAAATAGAAACATCTGAAATCAGATTTTCATTTGCTGTGACTTGAGGTTCTACTAATCTTATAAATTGAAGTGTATCTGCTCTACCAATTTGCACTACTAAGGTATCTGATTGATTATCAATAATATGTAATTTATCTTTATGCGTTTCATTTTCATGATAAATAATATTCCCTTTTTGTTTCCAAGTAAAAGTCGTTGGATTAGAAACATCCTCATAAATCGTCATTTTATCAGGCGTAATATCTGCAATCAAATTCGGACGGTAATAAATTCCATCTTGATAAGGTGCAGCCGCTAACCAAGTTCCGACTAATTCACTTGTTTCTTCCGTTTTATCACAACTATTAAAAACAAAGGAAAAACTAATTAATAAAAGATAAAAAGTTGATTTATAGATTGATAATTTCATATTTAATCATTAAGCGAAATGTAAAAATGATTTCGACTATTTTTTTAACAAAATGTTGCCATAATTAAGTTGATTTATTCATTGTTTTAAGCATCCAAAATATCATCTAAATCATCATAGATAATTTCTTGATTGAATTCTTTTTTGACGAGATTACTATTTAATAATAAAATTGAACCAGTAGTAAATAACAATGCGAAAACAATTCCTGCAAAATCATATATATATTCATCCCCATCATTTTCTGTTAGAATAACTAAAATAAATATTACAGAAAGTATAGAGATAATGATAATGGAACTTAATAAAGCCCAGGGTTTTCGAAGTATTAAGGCAATGCCATTTACCATGAATCCAATTAGCATTATTGCCATTATTATGATAACATAAGTTTCTTCTTCATATTCAAAGGATTCGAATAAAAAAATACAAATCCATGAAACAAAACTTAAGCAAATCATTCCTAAAGCGGTACCAATATGAAAATCTCTTCCAAACATAATTAAAATTATTAATGTGTTAATGATTAATTACGAAATTAGCGAAATTATCACATTACTATACATTTTACTAAAAAAATAGTAAAGGCTATTTTTAAGAAGCTGTGAAATTCCGTGTATTTCTATAGTGAATAAACATTTTACATAGTGAAATGTAAATCATGCAGTGTTTTGGGAAATGAATCGCATTAAGGCGTATTTATATACTATTAAATTTGAGAAGAAGTAGGGATTACATTTAAGTAATCAAATTAAAAAACAAGAAGTTAAAAATCATGTTAACTAATTGGAATGAAGCAATAAAATCTTATTAGCTTTGAGTATATTATTAAAGAAAATCACACTTCATTATGAAAATTATTTACAGCGTATTAATCGCCACTTTGTTTTTGGTATCATGTGGAAGCGGAACGGAAACTGCTCAACAAGAAGATACTCAAGAAATGCAAGAAACTCCAGTAGTTGTATTGACGAACTATGAAGCTTCGACTGAATTTCCTGATGCAACTTTGAAAAGCTTTACTTATACAGACGGAAAATTTAGTTATGATTACGATGCAACGACTTATGAATTAGGAGAGCAAACGCCTGATGCTGCAACAAAAATGTGTGCAAACTCTGGTAAAGGACAACATATTCACTTCATTTTAAATGATGCACCTTATAAAGCTTTTTATACTGCGGAATTTGAAAATGTAATGGAAGATGGAGAATATCATTTATTGTCGTTTTTATCTCGTTCTTACCACGAAAGTATTAAAAATGGAACAGCAGCTTTAGCTCAAAAAGTTACTTTTGAAGGTGGAAAATTGACTGGACAAGAAGCTATTGAAGATGCTATGTTATTCTACAGTCGTCCAAAAGGAACGTATACTGGCGATGATACAAAAAAAGTTATGTTAGACTTTTTTATTGTTAATACAGAATTATCTGAAGAAGGAAATCAAGTAAAAGTTACTGTAAATGGTGAAGAAGTTGCAACCGTTGCGGAATGGAAACCTTACTTTTTAGAAAATTTACCAATGGGTAAAAATACAGTTACTTTAGAATTGATTGATGCAGAAGGAAATACAGTAGAAGCGCCTCATAATCCAGTAACTCGTGAATTCGATTTGATGGAAGTTGCTCCAACAGAGTAAATTTTTATACTTGAATCAGTTTTGACGAATTATATTTAAGTCAATTATAAAATATTAGAAAAGCAACTTCATTGATTTGAAGTTGCTTTTGTTTTTGCTGAATTATTCATTTTCTCATAAATTAAATTATCAGAATTCTCCCTATCTTTTCTTTCTTGATTTAATGTAAATCCTTGCTTTAATAATATTCTTTTTGATGCTTCATTCTGAAAATGCGTATAAGCTTCTATTCTTTTCAATTTCAAAGTATTGAAACCAAAATCTAAAGTTTTGATTAAAGCTTCAGTCATAATTCCTTGATTAAAATTTAAACTATCTAATGCATAACCAACTTCTGCGATTGCTCCATCTACTGAAAAATTCCATAGGCAAATAGAACCAATCATTTTAGAATTATTTTTGAGTGAAATTGCCCAAAATATATTTTCACGATTTTCAAAATCCTTATGCATTCTATCAATAAAATCATAAGCTTCTTGAATATTAGCAACTTTTTTTCTTTTGATATATTTATTAATAACTTCATCGGAACGAAGTTTTTTTATCATCAAGACATCATTTTTCTCTACATTTCTTAGGTGAAGTCTACTGGTTTCTAAAATCGGAAATTTAGATAAATTTATTTTCATTTATAGCTTTTTGAATTTGAAAATAGAAGATTTCAAAATTAGTGTTTATTAGTAAATAATAGATTAAATTGATTGAATAATGGACTTATACTTTCACAATATTGATTAATCGGTATAAAATTCGTTATTTTATAATTATTTATATAAAAGCTGAATTAATATTAAGTTATTGATAATCAGTTGTTTATGTTTTTGTTGAAAAGATTAATTTTATATTAATGTCGAATAACTTGTTTAAATATACAGATATACTATATTTACTTTTTAAATAAACCTATCAAACACAAGTAAAAAAGTCATTTATGAAAAATGTACTTATTATTGGAGCAGGTCGCTCATCTACTGCATTAATTAATTATTTATTAAATCAAGCTGAAAAATATGGTTGGTTTATAACTGTAGCTGATGCTGATCCAGAAGTTGCAACTTCTAAAATAAATGGTCATCCTAATGGTCGAGGTACATGGTTAGATGTATTGAAACCAGGTGATAGAAAGGATTTAATGATGCGTCAAGATGTTATCGTTTCTTTATTACCGGCACATTTACATTATAGAATTGCAAAAGATTGTATTAAATATAAAAAGCATTTAGTAACAGCTTCTTATGTTTCTCGTGATTTATATCGTTTGAATCCTGAGGTAATTGATGCTTCTTTGATTTTTATGGGTGAGATGGGATTAGATCCAGGAATTGATCATATGTCTGCTAAAAAGACAATAGATGAAATCCGTCAAAAAGGTGGAAAAATTACTTCATTCCGTTCTTATGCTGGAGGATTGGTTTCTCCTGAAAGTGATAATAATCCTTGGCATTATAAAATTTCTTGGAATCCGAGAAATGTTGTTTTAGCTGGTCAAGGAACTTCTCAATATTTAGTAAAAGGAAAGTATAAATATATTCCTTACAATCGTTTATTTAAACAATATCGTTTA
>CAZEOC010000006.1:0-23189 GCA_964513525.1 uncultured Saprospiraceae bacterium
GGACGACGGTTTTGGTAATTTAAGTAGTAAGCATGTTCCCATACATCTAAACCTAAAATTGGTGTTCCTCCACAAGAATCAACATCCATCAAAGGATTATCTTGATTTGGAGTAGAACAAACCTCAACTTTTCCACCTTCGTGAACACAAAGCCAAGCCCAACCTGAACCAAAACGAGTTTTCGCAGCTGCTGAAAAAGCATCTTTGAAACCATCAAAAGAACCATAAGCAGCACTAATTGCACTTGCTAATTCACCAGTTGGTTCTCCGCCACCGTCTGGAGACATGATTGACCAAAATAAACTGTGGTTATAAAATCCACCACCATTATTACGAACACCAGCTCCGTGTGCAGAAACATTTGCTAAGATTTCTTCGATAGATTTTCCAGCTAAATCTGTTCCTTCGATAGCAGCGTTTAATTTGTTAGTATATCCAGCATGGTGCTTTCCATGGTGAATTTCCATTGTACGTGTATCAATATGTGGCTCTAAAGCGTCGTGTTTGTAAGGTAATTCAGGTAATTCGAATGCCATTTTTATATTATTTTATTTTTTTATAAAATGATTTTTCTTTGTTATAAATGTTCTAATGAAACATCTACATTAATAACACAAACAAAGTTAAGATGTTTTACGAATCTAATTTAAAATTTGTTTGAATAGTTTTTAAATATTTTAAGTATCAATCTTTCAATATTCATCAAATCACCAACCATATTTTATCCAATCTTCTTCATAATCAATATCTGAGAGTGTTGGTAAAAGGGCAAAAGTTTTATTTTGCTGATTAATAAACTCAACTGTTTGTGGAAAAACTTTGTCTGTACTCCAATCTATATTTTCAAAAACTTTTGGTGTAAAAGCTTTCATTCCAATTAAATAATAGCCACCATCATCTGCCGGGCCGATTACAAAATCATTTGTTTCTAAGGCATCATAAGCGGAATTAACTATTTCAGTGGTTAAACTCGCACAATCCGAACCAACAATTACTGCTTTAGTCGCACCTTTTTGAAAAGCAAGTTGAAATCCTCCAGCCATTTTTTCGCCCAAATCACCATCAATTTGAAGTTGTTTATCAAAATCCAAATTATTCCATTCATCATTATTATCAATAAAATGAGAATAAAGTAAATTACGATTTGCATCAATTTTTGAAGCTATATTTCGAGTGTGCTTTAATAATTCTTTATAAATACGTAAAGCTTCATCATCGCCAACAGTTGCTGCCAAACGAGTTTTTGCACGACCTTTGATAGGATTTTTAATAAAAATTAATAAATGATTCATTCTTTGTTTGTCTTGCTTAGGATTGTTGAATAAATAAATGTACACTCTTGACTTGTCTTTTTTACCTTTAAATTTCGTTAAAAAGCCTCGCCGATGCAAAGGCATCGTCTACGTTTTTTGCCTTATTAAATGCAAAAAACACTTCGCCAGAGAGTGTATATTTATTTATTCGCCAATCCTTAATTCAATTCAGTAATCATTTTTCTCAAGAAATTCAACGCAAAAGTTGACGTATATTCAATATTCTTCATTCTATCTTTTGACAACTGTAATTTATGAGTGCGAATTTCAGTTGCATTTCCAACAGCAACCCAAATCGTACCAACAGGTTTTTCTGCCGTTCCACCTGTAGGTCCAGCAATTCCCGAAACTGCAATTGCAAAATCTGTTTTCATTACATTCAAAACGCCTTTGACCATTTCTTTTACAGTTGCTTCGCTAACGGCACCAAATTGTTCTAAAGTTGACTTATTTACAGCCAATATATTCTCTTTGATTCGATTATCATAAGCTACAACACTTCCATGAAAATATGCTGATGCGCCTGAAATCTTAGTGATTTTATGAGCAACATATCCGCCAGTACAGCTTTCTGCAGTAGAGACCGTTACTTTTTTTGATTTTAATAATTCCCCAAATGCTGCTTCAAATTCCTTTTTTTCAAAACCGTAAATATATTGTGGAATTAAACTTTCTAACTCAGCTACTTTTGCATCCAATAATTTATCTAATTCCTTTGCATTTTCACCAACTGCGGATAAACGCAAACGTACTTTTCCAATATTTGGTAAATAAGCAATCTTCACCTTATCCTTTGCCAAATTATTTTCAAAATCTTCAATAATCTCTGCCAATTTTGATTCTCCTTGACCGACGGTTAGAATGGTTCTATGGCGAATCACTTTGGTTTCAAAACGATTTAAAACTTTAGGAATAGCTCCATTCGTAACAATATATTTCATTTCGTAAGGAACGCCAGGCATGGAAATTAGAACTTTCCCATTTTTTTCAAACCACATTCCTGGGGCAGTTCCCATTTCATTTTTCAAATGTTCAATTCCAACTGGCATCAAAGCCTGTGTACGATGTGCTTCGGTTAAAGTTCTTCCGTGACGAGTGATTAAATATTCGATTATTTTGAAAGTTGGTTCATGAAATTCCATTGGAAAATCAAATAAATCTGCCAACGTTTTTTTAGTAATATCATCTTTCGTTGGTCCTAATCCTCCAGTTGTAAATACTAAATCTACTTGTTCTAAAGAACGATTCACTGCACTTAAAATACTACTTTCATCGTCTTTACAAGTTATAATTTCATTTACAGAAATACCAACTAAATTTAATTCTTGAGCTAACCAAGCTGAATTTGTATCTACAATTTGGCCAATTAATATTTCATCGCCAATAGTTATAATATTTGCATTCATATATTTGTGCGGATTTAGTTTCCCCTTATTAATACCAAAATAAAGAAAATGTATTTAAATCTAATTTGTTGAGAATATTGAATAATTCACGCTACATTTTTATTTAATAATCGTTTAGAATTTATTACTACAGCTTTATTTTTTACAAAACGTGTAATATTAAAACTCAAAATTATGAAAATTAAAAGTACATTTTTAAAAATTGCGTTTACACTAATATTAGCAATCGGATTCATTTTACCAAGTTGTAATAATGATGATGGTATAGATTGTGATTGTCCAACAGTTAATCAATATTTTGATATCGGCGGATTAGATGTTTTATTATCAGAAGAAAATGGAATAGATAATAGTGCAGCATATCGTTGGTCAGATTTGCTTGGTACTTTAGATTATGATGTAACTTATTATGGTAATTTAAAAAAGAAAAAGAAGCATACTTTCTTCACATCTATCAGTTTAATACCAACTGCTTCAGCTTGTTCTTGTTTATGGAACGGTTATGCTGGTTCGGAGGAAGGAATTGAATCTTTAACCTTTAAAACTATATTTGATTACAATGTAGATTATCCAGCAGGAAGTGATATTTCTGATATTATTAGATTAAATTTGAACTCAGGGAATTATGAATCTGTAGATAATTTCATCACAGAAAATAATACAATTATTTTTAATGAATTTAGTCAATTTAAATTAGAGGAAGCACCAACTGCAAATAGTGTTTTTCAATTAGAAATTGAAATGACTTTAACAAATGGTGAAACACATTCAATACTGACAGATGAAATTACTTTGAGCGTATAAAGAAGCTTGATAGTTTGTAATCAATTTTAATAAAACACCTTGAATCGGTTGAAAATTATTCATTAATTTTCAACCGATTTTTTTTAGGAGCGCAATTAAAAACGAATTAAAATTGAAGTCTTATTAATAAAAGTGTCTAATTGGCAGTTATTATTTTAATTAAATATTTATTTTGCCGTTTTTTGCTGTCAATTTGTGATGGCATAAAAAATGAATCATTACTAAATCAGATTATACTAATAGAATAGACAAAAGACATTTTGAATATCTTTATGTCTTTACAAGATACCAATTGAAAAATTTATACATGAGTAATACATTTGAAGATTTACAAGTTAGCCCAGATTTTAGCGAAGAAGGTTCGGGAGAATTTATGCCGATTTTTTCTTTAGAAGATGAAAACGACAAAAGTGGATATGAAGATTTTTCTACAACATTACCACTTTTAGCTTTAAAAAATACAGTGTTATTTCCAGGCGTTGTTATTCCAATAACAGTAGGAAGGGAAAAGTCTGTTGAAGCGATTCAACTTGCTTATGCTTCGGATAAAGTTATTGGTGTTTTATCGCAACGTGATCCAAAAATAGAAGATCCGAAACAAGAAGATTTATTTGAAATAGGAACGGCTGCAAGAATTTTGAAATTAATCAAAATGCCCGATAAAACGACAACTGCTATTTTGCAAGGTCGTGCAAGGTTTGAATTAAATGAACTGTTGTCGGAAACGCCTTATTTGAAAGCTGATGTGAAATATTTGGATGATATAGAACCAGAAAAACCAAAAGAATTTACTGCTTTTATAGCTTCAATAAAAGATGCTTCTGAAGAGATTATTAAAATGTCTCCGAATATTCCAAATGAAGCGACAATTATGCTTCGGAATATCGAAAGACCTTCTTTTTTCTTAAATTTCATTGCATCTAATTTAGGAATCAAAATGCTTGCAAAACAGTCTATTTTAGAAATTGATAAACTGGACGAAAAAGCAGAAGTGATTTTAGAACATATTGATCACGAGCGTCAGATTTTAGAAATTAAAAGTAAAATAGAAAGTAAAGTTCGTGTTGATATTGATAAGCAACAGCGAGATTATTTCTTGAATCAGCAATTGAAAACAATTCAAGAGGAACTTGGACAAGATGCACATAGTGAATTAAATGCTCTAGTAAAAAGAGCGAAAAAGAAAAAGTGGAATAAAACAGTTAAAGAGGCTTTTGAAAAAGAAGCTAAAAAAGTGCGTCGATTGAATCCTGCGATGGCAGAATACGGAATGACGATTAACTATTTAGAATTGTTAGTTGATTTACCTTGGGGCGAGTACACAAAAGACAATTTTAATCTTAAAAAAGCGGCTCAAACACTTGATAAGGATCATTATGGATTAGAAAAAGTGAAAGAACGGATTTTGGAACATTTAGCTGTTTTGAAATTAAAAGGTGATTTAAAATCTCCAATTTTATGTTTGGTTGGACCTCCGGGAGTTGGTAAAACTTCTTTAGGAAAATCTATCGCTGCTTCTTTGAAACGCAAATATGTGCGCATGTCTTTAGGTGGATTACATGACGAATCTGAGATTCGTGGACATCGTAAAACATATATCGGAGCTTTGCCAGGACGAATTGTTCAGTCTTTGAAAAAAGCAAAATCTTCTAATCCTGTTTTCATTTTAGATGAAATTGATAAGATTGGCAATGGATTTCGTGGAGACCCTTCTTCTGCTTTATTAGAAGTTTTGGACCCTGAACAGAATGCTAATTTCTATGATAATTACTTAGAATTAGAATACGATTTATCAAAGATATTATTCATCGCTACGGCGAATTCTTTATCTACAATTCAACCTGCATTGAGAGATAGAATGGAAATCATTCATGTGAGTGGATATTCATTGGAGGAGAAAGTTGAGATTGCAAAAAAACACTTAGTTCCTAAACAACGAGATAATCACGGTTTAACAGGAAAAGAAATCAAATTACGACCTGAAATTATTACAAAAGTCGTTAAGAATTATACGAGAGAATCAGGTGTTCGTTCATTGGATAGACAGATTGCTGCTTTGATGCGTGGAACTGCTAAAAAAGTGGCTATGGAAGAGAAATATAATTTCTCAATGAAGCCAGAAGATGTTCGAGAGATTTTAGGAATTCCTCGTTTTTCTAATGAATTGTATCAAGAAGAACAACCTGCAGGTGTTGCAGTTGGTTTGGCTTGGACAAGTGTTGGGGGAGAAATTTTATTTATAGAAGTTAGTTTAAGTAAAGGAAAAGGTGGATTAACCTTAACTGGAAACTTGGGTGATGTAATGAAAGAATCTGTCAAAACAGCATTAAGTTATTTGAAAGCAAATGCAGAAGAATTTAATGTTGATGCTAAAACGATTAGTGAAACAGATATTCATGTTCATGTTCCTGAAGGCGCGATTCCCAAAGATGGGCCTTCGGCAGGAATCACTATGTTGACTGCTTTAACTTCTGCCTTTACAGGAAAACCTGTCAAATCACATTTGGCGATGACGGGTGAAATTACTTTACGTGGAAAAGTCTTACCAGTTGGTGGAATTAAAGAGAAAATTTTAGCTGCAAAACGTGCTGGCTTAAACGAAATTATCTTGTGTAAAGTGAATGAAAAACATGTAGAAGAAATTGAAAAAAACTATGTGGAAGGAATGACTTTCCATTATGTTGATAAAATGGGCGAAGTCTTAAAAATTGCTTTATAAAATACTCTGTCTAAATAATTTTGCATCAAGTCTATTCAAACAAATAAAAAAGTCGGCTAATATATTAGCCGACTATTGAATAAACATTATTTATAAACCTTATGACTTCTTAATTCATTTTGTGGAATGGCAGATTAGTTATTTTTCGTTCTTCTGCCAATTAATTAAAACATATACTTTGCACTTACGCCAACTCCTACCATTGTAACTGGTGCATCTACATTCTCTATATCTGCGGCTGTAAATACTTCAGCTTGTAACATTACATTATTTAATATTCTTGTATCTGGATTCCAAGTTACACCAATAGTTCCTGTTACCGTATTCATTTCTAATGATTCAGAAACTGGTTCTGGTTTTGG
The DNA here is from genome assembly GCA_964513525.1 of uncultured Saprospiraceae bacterium. Lineage (GTDB taxonomy): Bacteria > Bacteroidota > Bacteroidia > Chitinophagales > Saprospiraceae > CAWVWD01. The sequence goes on from CAZEOC010000006.1 coordinate 6,605, forward strand.
TAAAACTGCATAAAAATTATTCCCTGGAGTATTCGGTTGGTATTCATATCTATGACTTTTTTGAACAACCTTTTTAGCAATTGCTCCAACTTCTACAAAAGGAGAAAATACCGCATCATAATCTCCAAAATTATACTTCAAACCTACAGGAATTTGAATGCGATTTTCACTCACAACTACTTTTTGGAAAATATCAGTTGGATTATTTGGTAAAACATGTGGGAAATCTTGCCCAATTGTTTGTGTTTCAAATGATGCTGTAGAATAATTTGCTCCGAGTGTTAAATCAACATTATTAACAAAATTAATTGCTCCAGTTACTCCTTTATTATTAAAATAAGGATGCTGTTCCATTGATAAATCTTGTGCAAGCGTTACACCAGTTTGATACGCTGTTCCAACTTCAAATCCGACTGGAATAAAAGCTACTTTAGCCTTATCCCAATTACTTTCTTTTACTTCTAATACTTTCGCTTCTTTTATCCAATGCTCGATTTTTTTGTTACTTCTTGGTCTTTTATCTATAGCAGCACTGGTGTAGACTATTTTATTTAAATAATTAGATTGTTCACCATAAACAGGATTGTTCACAGCATTTACTATTGTACTATTTTCCTTATGTTCTACTTCTTTATTATTTGTAATAATTTTTGATATAAATTCTTTTTGTTTTGTAATTGTTTTGTCCATTGCAGCAATTGCTTGTTTAGCAATTATCTTAGTTTCGTTTTTAAATCCTGAAACTGAAATATTAATAACTGGTTGACTTATAGACGTTGTTTCAATATTCTTATTAACTAAAGTATTTTTAGTTTCAATATTTTCAACAGGAATATTTTCTGCTAAGCCATCTACTTGCTCTTCTAATTTAGCAACAGTTCTTTCTGTTTGTTTCAATTGAAGAAATAGATAAACCGAAGACAAAAGCAATGGAAGTACAATGCCTGCCGCCGCAAACCATTGCCAAGGAATTATCCTTCGACTTGGTTCATCTTCTAAGCGAGCAGCGAGATTATCCCAGGCTGTTTCGTCGAAGTCAAAGTGTTGTGTTGACTCCAATTTATCTTGAAAAACTTTATCTAAGTATTTATCTTCCATATTGACCTCCGTATTTTAAATTATAAGTAGGTTCTAACATTAACCTTAATTTTGTTCTGGCTTTCGCCAAATTTGACTTTGATGCACCAACAGAAATATTTAATTCTTCTGCAATTTCATGATGCTTATAACCTTCCAAAACATAAAGGTTAAAAACCATTCTATAAGCAGGTGATAATTGTTGTACCATCTGCATTATTTCCTCAACTGACAAATTGTGTAAAGCGTCAGGGGAATTATCAAAATGTAAATCTTGAACTATTTCTAATGTATGTGAATGTTTATGATGTTTTCTATAATAGTCAATTGCGGTATTGACCAGAATACGTCGTATCCAAGCTTTGAATGATAAGTTAATATCATACTTATCTAATTTATTGAAAATTTTCACAAAGCTATCATTCAGAATTTCTTGCGCTTCTTCTCGACTTTTTGAGTACCTCAAACAAATAGACATCCCATAACTATAATAGAGTTTATAGAGTTCTTTTTGACTTGCACGTTTTCCTTTCTTGCAAGCTTTAATTAAGGCATCAATTTTTTGTTTGTCTTCTTGCATACTTGTTGTAAATGCTATTTTATGTTAAGATTGGAAATTAGAATTCCAGCTTAAAAAATAGCCTTGGGTCGGTTTGTGATGGTAATTAAACATTACTTATAAACTTAAATTGAACCGCTTCTAACTAAACTTATTGTTCACAAAACCGACCTTTTGGCAAAAGCAATTTTCTCATTAACTAAACAACATCTGCTAACTACACGAATGAAATCTATAAATGGTTGCTTTTGATAATCAATATAATTTTTTTTGATTGCGAACTACTATATAAATTTATTCACCACAGAGAGACATGGAGTTTTAAAAATAGTTTTGCTATTTTTTGAGTAAAATGTACAGTAGTTTGATTTTTCTAAGTTACTAATAGTTGAGTGCTTATTTATTAATAACAAAACTCTTTAATAAAAATTAATCTTACTATTTCCTACTTTACTTATCGGTCGGTGAGTGTCTGTTTGGCGAAAGCCATTTTATTTTCATGGCATAATTTGTCCATTGTTTTTTAATCATTCAATTTTTCACCGAAAGCTAAATCTCCAGCATCGCCAAGACCTGGGACGATGTAAGATTTGGCAGTCAACTCTTCATCGATTGCGCCTACCCAAATTTTCGCTTTTGGCAACATTCTACGAACATAATTGATTCCATCAATCGCTGCAATGGCAACTGCTAAATGTACTATTTTAGGTTTTCCGAATTCTTCTAACTGTTTTAAGGTCGAAACTATCGACGAACCTGTTGCTAACATTGGGTCTGCGATAATTAATACTTTCCCTTCTAAATTAGGGCAAGAAACATATTCTATATTGATTTCAAAACTACCATCTTTATGATGTTTTCGATAAGCAGAAACAAAGGCGTTTTCGGCAGCATCAAAAACATTTAAAAATCCTTGATGCATTGGTAAACCTGCACGCATAATTGTCCCTAAAACAGGCATTTCGATTGGCAAATCAATAGAAGCTGTTCCTAAAGGTGTCTCAACTTCAAAAAGTTCATAATCCAGTTCTTTACTAATTTCATAAGCCATTATTTCTCCAATACGCTCTAAATTTCTACGAAAACGCATCGAATCTTTTTGAATTTCTACGTTTCTTAATTCCGCAACATATTGATTAATAATACTGTTTGATTGATTGAAATCATGTATCATATTATTGATTTTTGTTTTTCAAATGTAATGATTTAAAGTATTAAATATGAATTATTAAATATCTTTGTTTTTAATTAATAGTTCATTAATAATTAATAGTTAGAAAATGTGTGGTAGATATTCCTTTACAGCTTCAAAAGAAAAATTAAATAAACATTTTGGATTATCCATTCAAGATGATTTAGATAAAAATTATAATATTGCCCCAACTCAAAATGCTTATGTTTTGACGAATGATGCACCGAAAACCTTACGGAAATTACGTTGGGGTTTAATTCCACATTGGTCAAAATCGGAAAATGTTTCTAGTAATTTAATCAACGCTCGTAGTGAAACAATTGCAACAAAAGCTTCTTTTAGAATGCCCATTCGTAAAAAACGGTGTTTGGTTTTAGCTGATGGATTTTATGAATGGAAAACTTACGGTCGCAAAAAGTTACCACATAGAATAGTCATGAAAGAAACAGGGCAAATGATGGTGTTTGCAGGGATTTGGGATGAATGGATTGATAAAAAAGGGGAGAAAGTAGCATCTTTCACCATTATTACCACAACTCCAAATGAAGAAATGCAATGGGTTCATGATAGAATGCCTGTGATTTTACCTACTGACGGATTACAAAAGAAATGGTTATCGGATTCACCTTTAAATGAAGTGTTGGCTTTATTAAAACCAATCGAAAATGATAGTTTAAGAGTTTATCCTGTTTCCGATAAGTTGAATAAAGTTGGTTATAATAGTTCTGATTTGTTTAACGAAGTCAAAAGTCCACCAACTTTATTTGATTTCACATAAGGCTTGGCGAATAAACAAGTACCTGGACATAATAAAAAGGCTTCTCAAAATGAATTGAGAAGCCTTTTATATAACAAGAAATAGAGGTGTTGAAATATCATCAATTGTAATCTAACAATATCCGTATTTCAGCACAATATTATTTCTGTTCCGCTTTTTTCGTACATGTCTTTTTACAAGCTTTAGAACAAGCTTTTTTCTCACTTGCTGTTCCAGCTGCTTTTTCAGGAGCTTCGTTGATTGAAGCTTTCATAGCTGTTCCTTTAGCTTTAGTACAAGTTTTTGTACAAGCTTTTTTAGCTGTTTTTGCTTCTGACTCAACTGCTGTTGCTTTAGAAGGTGCTTCATTTACAGATGCTTTCATAGCTGTTCCTTTAGCTTTACTTGCACAACAAGCTGCTTTTCCTTTCGTACAAGCTTTCTTAGTTGTTTCTGTTTTTACTTCCTTCGCTGCTGTCTCAACTTGCGCATTAGCTGTTCCGATTGCTACAAAACCGACGAACGCAAATAACATCATAAGTTTCTTCATAATAATATCTCCTTTGTTTTAGTTATTTCGACAAGATTATCAAATTCTCCTTAAAAGTATAAATTTCATTTACTAATAACAATTATCAAACCGTTAATGTATTTTGTTTAACATTTTGATAGGGAAAAATGTACTTAAAATTACAAAAATTCTTCACGGAATATTTTATCAACCTTCTTAATTCTGCAATTCTAAAATTCTTTAAGTCCTTTTCACCTTATTATTCATCACATTATGTTTAGGAATATACTTTTTTAATAATTCCATTTGTGCTTTATTGAATTCATTATTCAACATTGGAGCTTTAGTATTTAGTTTTTCAATTGCTTTGTTATAAGCATCAACATCCGTTTGTGTCAAATCTTCTTGTTTTGATTTTACAACTTTTACAATATCAACAAATCCATTTTTTCCTAAATCCTTGTATAAGGTTACTAATTTTTTAGTAGCGTTTAGAAAAGCATTATCTCCTTTGAATCCTGGAATTTTATTCAGTTTTTCACTTGCTCTATTTGCTGCAGAGACTAAACGCTTACGTTTGCCATCAATTCCAGCTTTATCATTATTTCCAGCAGATTCTAAGAAAATAGTGCTGTATTTTGTCATTTGAAAATAAATCAAATATAAATCTCTTACATATTGATTGACATCAGAAATTTCTTGTAGCACATTATTTTGTTCTTCATCTTCTGATACTTCCATTTTAATATCATGTGATTTCAAAAAAGATTTTTGCGCTCTATAAAATCTATCCGTTGCTCTTGCAAGATTTTTTTCTGCCTTATCTTGAGCCGAAAAATACGTTTCCATTGCTTCAAAAGAAGCTTGACTTCCTTCCTTCAATATATTGACTTCTTCCATTTCTGCACCAAAGACGCCTTTATATAAATTCAAAACGGCAACACATTCCGATTGTAAACTTTCTCCTTTTTCATAAGCTTTCGTCGTAGAAATCGCTTTATGTGCACTTTCTATTTGTTTTAAAACATTCTTACGTTTCAATTCAATTTGTTCAAAATTTTCAGAATGAACTGACTGAGAAATATATTCTAAATTTTTTCCAACAACACCATTCATCTGTGTTACAATAAAATTATTGTATTCTACAGGTTGCTCAAATGTCTGCGCAAAAGTCATTGTAGTTATAAAGGTAAATCCAATTAGTAGTATATACTTTTTCATTTTTTAATAATTATTTTAATAATTTCACTAAAATTAAAAATTATTATCAAGTTTATTAACTGATTATTAAAACTTTAGATTGTATTAACTTTTGTAACTGAATACTGAATACAAAAAATCGCCATGCTGAAAAACTAATTTTATTCAACATGACGATTTCTATTTAATCTTTTAATTCTTGTTTTTAATGACTTTAATCAAAAACTACTAATTTATCAACTTTAATCAATTGATTATCCTGTCGAATTTGATAAATGTAAGTCCCCGTTTCCAAATCATTTAAGTCTATATTTTGACCATCAATATTCGGATAATATTTTACTATTCTACCAGTAATATCAAAAACTGTAAAGTCAAAAATTAATCGTTCCTTGGTGATAATATTCAATTCACTTCCTTTTTCTATCGGATTTGGAGCTATTGTTAAAACCAAATCATTTTGAGTTTCAATCAAAACAATATTTGAAAATTCGTAGCCTTCATTCTGAAAATCTACTTGTTTCAATCGGTAATAATTCTCTCCATTCATCGGTATATTATCTGTAAATTCATAGGTTTGTTCTTCATGAGTTGTACCAGCTCCAGTCACTGTTCCTATAGTCGAAAACTCTATTCCATCAATACTACGTTGTATTTCAAAATGACTATTATTTTCTTCCGATGCAGTTTCCCAAGTTAAAATAGCTGCTTTCTCTCGCATAGTTGCTCTGAAAGCAATCAATTCTACTGGTAATTGTGTTTGGTTCAAATTACCTTTTGTTGCAGGTTCAAATGTCCAACTTGAAGAATTTGTTGAGCCACCATTTTGTGCTGTAATCGTTTCAGAAGTTTGTGCACCAACCAAAGTTGTAATCGGCGTGGCCAAACTTGCACCAAAACCAGTAAAGTTCGCTATCGTTCCATAACTCACCGTATCTTTTGGTACATTAGTATCATCATATAAAATAATAGAACGATCTCCTTGATCTTGTAAATCAGCAACAGGCATCCAAATTCCACCTTTCCCTTGTGCTTCATTATCTATCAATGTAGAACCAGAAACAGTTTCCGTATGATAAATAGTACCATCTGCTTCATGAAAGGTCATATACCAACCATCTATATCTGTTCCTGCATCTCCTGCGACCTCTATCCATCTATCCGCAGCATTAGTACTAATATAATTTATTTCATTTAAAAATACATCTTGCGCTTGAACTAAAGTCCAACTAAATAATACTAAAATAAGTGTAACATATAATTTCATAATTGCAGTTGTTTTAAGGTAGAATAAAGTTACAGTATTGTTTACCAATACGGCATCCCATTCTTAATTTTATTATTAATAATAAAATTAAGAATGAAAAATTGAAATTTACCTTCTATCTGATTATTAGTTAAATATGAAGAAATTTTTTTAAATTAAAAGATTGCAAAACTCCATCATTCTAAAAAAATAAATTTATGTAATGAATTGGTTTTCTTCAAAACGAAGGATTATATTGGCGTTTTTACTTTTACTTAATCAATCTTAATACTCATTTCAAAATATTCCACCACATCATTCACCAAATTCCCATTTCTAATAGTTTCAGGTGTTTCAGCTATCAACTTTTCAATCTTTTTTAAATACTGTTTTCTTTCAGTCATCAACCATTTTGAAGTATAAAATAAAAAATGAATCGTAAAATCATTTTGAGCATTTACCGCTTTTTTGTCTGTCATTTTTTTATAACGACGATAACTATTTTCGAGGTTTTCGTAGTCTTTAATATTAAAATGTGCCGATATTATAACAGTAAATATCGGGTCAATATAAGCATGAAAAGGAATCTGTTGGTAAGAAAACAAAAGATTTTCTAATAAACTTATAGCTTTTTTATTATCATTTTTATCACCAAGAATTAACAAACAACAGTAAATGCTTGTCAGATTAATATTTTTAGTATCTGTACTTAAAATTCGCTTTTGTTCTAATAAATTTTCACATCTTACACAAGAATCCTTAATTATTGTTTTATATTCACTAATCAGTTCATCGTGATTTTCTTTGAAAGCTGAATTAAATCTACTTGATAGAAAACTTGCTCGTACAGCTACTGAAAAAATCTCAGGTTTATTTACGAAGCTCTGCCAAAACAAAGTTTCATCTGCATTTTCCAATATTTTAGACGATAATTCCATGACTCGTTCATCGTCAAAATCTTGAATTAGAAAACGGAGTTTTAGGTACGTTACTCGATATTCTAAATCTTCTAAATATGGAAAAGCTAAATATGGATTATTTTCTAATATCTTTTCTACACTTTCAATCCGTTCAAGCGTCGCTTTATCAAAGAATTGTGCCGCATTATAAAAATTCAAACCGTGCAAATAAAAATATTGACTTAATGCACTAACTACATAACTTTCAGACTCAAAATGTGGTACGAAAAAACTTAGAATTTCTTCGATATTGTCACTTTCTTTTGGCTTGCTTTTTACGCTAAATTGTTGCTGTCTGTATAAGTATAATTGCGTAACAGTTTTTCTATATTCTATAATTTTAGCTTGTTCTTCGTATAGTTTTATGACTTCTTTGATATTTTCTTGCAGTTCATTTTGTAAGGCTAAAATATTTAAAGTCGTAATTTGGGTATTGAAATCTTCGATTTTTCCGCTTATATCCAATAGAGCTTCTGAATATAAATTGGCTTTTTCTAAGTTTCCTTCATTAATTAATCGCTGAATTGTATTGATATTTGGCAATAAAAAAGCGGGATAATTTCGACTTAAATATCGAACTAATTTGAATGTATAATGTGCTAATTGTAGAAATTTCTTACGAGTTTTGGCTGCTTTCGGGTCGTCTTCTGTATAAATTAATTCACAGTAAGTTTCTGTACTTTTAGATTTGTCAATTGCTCTATCAATCGAATCCAAAAGTAATAATGGATAATAAGAGCGAAGGCTCAAATTTTTCACATAATCCCGAAAAACATCAAAATGATAGTCGTCCATTAATTTAACGACTTTCTCGATTTGTAACATATTTTATAGACGTTAGATTTTAGAGATTAGACGTTAGATAAGGTCTACTTTTTTATCAAAAATTTAGTTTTTGGAAAATCTGATATCTAACATCTAAATACTAATGTTGTAATATATAGTAACTTCAAAGATAAAATAATAAATTGATGGATTAAACCTTTATAATATATAAAAGTCAAAGAAACGAACAAACAAAACGCTTTACAAAAACGAATACGTGCCAGCAATAAATCTTTCAGAACAAGAATTGGTCAAACAATTACAAAATGAACGCAGTAGAGATAAAGCGTTTAGGGTTCTGGTATTGCAGTATCAAGAACGTTTATATTGGCATATACGAAAAATTGTAAATTCGCATGAAGATGCTAATGATGTAATTCAGAATGCGTTTATCAAGATTTATAGAAATATTAATAAATTTAAAGGAGATTCAAAATTATATACTTGGTTATACCGAATCGCAACAAATGAGTCGTTGACTTTTTTGAAAAAACAAAAAAGAAGAACAACGGAAGCGATTGATAATCCAGATATAAATCTGGCGAATCAATTGTCTTCTTCATCTGATGATATTGATGGTGATGCGGTTCAACAAATATTAGAAAAAGCGATTGAAACTTTGCCTGAAAAGCAAAAATTAGTTTTTAGAATGCGTTATTTTGAAGAGACTCCTTACCAAGAATTATCAGAAATACTAGGAACTTCTGTTGGCGGATTGAAGGCTTCTTATCATCATGCAGCCAAAAAAATTGAAGAATTTGTTAGAAATTCTGCCCTTGCTTAATGTTAAATAGACTTTATTCTAATATACCGAAAATAAAAAATATGAATACTGAAAATAAGAAAATCGAGGAAGAGTTGAGAGAGATTGCTCCCTTTTTAGCAAAACTAAAAGCGGAACAAACTGAGTTCGTAAAACCAGAAATTCCGAAACAGTATTTTGATGAATTATCATCAAGTATTTTTGAACAAACGATTTTGCAGCCTAAAGCAGCTCAAGATGTTATTCAAGAATCGACAATAATTAAAGAAAAATCTAGACTACAATTGTTCTTTGAAACTTTGTTACAACCGAATTTTGCGGTACTTTCGATGTCAGTTGTATTACTAATTGTTTCTGGGATTTACTTAATGAATCATCCACAAACAGATGATATGAATCTTGAATTTACTGCTGCCGAAATTGAAAATTATGTAACGGATAATATTGAGAATTTCGAATTAGAACAATTAGCTGATTTAGTGGTTTTTGAAGAAACTGAGTCATTCGAAATTCCTGAATTGGAGAAAGATATATTAGAGGATTATATTGAAGATAATTTTTTGGAAGAAGTTGAATTAGAGGACTTACTGTAAGAAAATTGGAATTCAAAAAATTAAGAACATCAAAAAATAAAAATATGAAGTATTTACATATCACAATTTTATTATTAATATCAAGTTTTACGCTTGCTTCTGCTCAGCGTGGACAAGGAGGAGATAAAATTAAAGCTTATCAAATTGCCTTTTTTACTCAGAAGTTGGATTTAACCTCTGCGGAAGCAAAAATTTTTTGGCCAGTCTATGATGCTTATCAAAAAGAACGAAGAACACTAAGAAAGGAATTGCGAACTATGGGCAAAAAGGCAAATGATGAAAGCTTAACAGACAGAGAATTAGAAGCGATTATCAATAAACGCTTTGTTATAGAACAACAGAAAATAGATTTGGAAAAATCATATTATCTGAAATTCAAAAAAGTCTTGCCGCTTCGCAAAGTGGCTAAATTACCTCAAGTAGAAAAAGCATTTAAAGAAAACCTTCTGAAAGAAATGAAACAAAAACGAAGAGCAAGGAATTAAGTGTCTGAACAGAAATAATGTAAAAAGTAAAGGGTTTAATTAAAAAATGCCATCATAATTAAATTATAATGGCATTTTTGATTGTTTTTAATTAAACCAAAACCTCTTTTGGCGTATGCAAAGTCGCTTGTCCACTATTCATTAGTGTATGACTTAGACTATGAATTTTTGGTAATTCATACAAATAGAAATATTGTAAAGTATAAATTTTACCATTGTAGAAGTTTTGGTCGTCTTCGCTCAATTCTCCTGCTGCCAAAGCTTTAGAAGCAACAATTCCTTGAATTAACCATTGCCAAGCAATTGTAATATGACCAGTCATTTCTAAATATAAAGTAGCATCTGTCAAGAAAACTTCTGGTCTATCTTTTTGTGCTAAACCAATTAAATAGCCAGTTGTTTTTTGCAACAATTGCATAGCATCTTGTAATTGAGTAGCATACTTTTCTATTGATTCATCACCTTTTGCTTCTTGAATTGTTTTCCCAACTTCTTGGAAAAATAAAGTAGCAGCTTGTCCATTTTTCATTAAGACTTTACGACCTAATAAATCCAATCCTTGAATAGCTGTTGTACCTTCATAGATAGAATTAATTCTTGTATCTCGGTAATATTGTTCTAATGGAAAATCTTTACAATATCCATAACCGCCTAAACATTGTAAACCTGCACTTACCGATAAATTACCCATTTCAGATGGATAAGTTTTAACGATTGGTGTAAGCAATTCTAACAATAAGCGATATTTTTCTCTTTCTTCGCCTTCTGTTACGTGCTCCATATCAGCATAATAACTCGCTAAAGTCATTAAAGATTGACTACCTTCTACTATTGATTTTTGGAATAATAACATACGACGAACATCAGCATGTTCAATGATTTCTACTTGTGGAAGCGAAGGGTCTTTTTTAGAGATATGACGACCTTGTGGGCGTTCGTTCGCATATTGTAAAGAAGCATAATAAGCAGCAGAAGAAATTGCATTTGCAGTCATTCCTACTGCAATTCTCGCCTCATTCATCATCTGAAACATATACTTCAATCCATGATGTGGTTCTCCAACCAAATATCCACGACAATCATCCTCTTCTCCAAATGCTAAATGTGTTGTTACATAAGCATGGCTACCCATTTTTTCAAATTTCCCTGCTGTTGTTACATCATTTGGTTCTAAATCTCCACTGTCTGTAAAACGGTGTTTTGGAATTACAAAAAGAGAAATTCCTTTTGCACCTGCTGGTCCATCTTTAATTTTCGCTAATGTTAAATGAACAACATTAGGAACTCCAGTATGATCACCACCAGAAATAAATATTTTATGTCCTTTTATTTTATAATAACCATCATCAGTTGGTTCTGCTGAAGTTGTAATATCAGATAATGAACTACCAGCTTGAGGTTCAGTCAAAGCCATTGTACCTTGCCATTCACCAGAATACATTTTTGATAAATATAATTCTTTTAAATAATCCGATGCAAAACTATCTATTAAGTTAGCTGAGCCAGAAGTAAGAAAGGCATATGAAGAAGCCGCAAAATTAGCAGCATAAAATATACAAAGTGCATTATTTAAAACAGCATAAGGCATCTGTTGTCCGCCAAGTTCGTATGATTTACGGGCTGCAATCCAACCATCTTCTCCTAAACGTTTGATTACTTTACCAACTTGAGGATGTACAGTGATTGTTCCATTTTCTAATTTTGGATTCATCTTATCCATTTCCACATAGTATGGAAACATTTCAGCATCAGCTAATTGCTTTGCTGTATCCAAAATCATATCATACATTTCTGAGTTATAATCAGAATGAAATTCATATTTATTAAGGGATTCTACGTCAAAAACTTCGTGTATAAGAAATTTTAAATTTCTCATACTAATGTATTCACTTGCCATATTTGGTTAGTATTTAATAAGTTTATCGAAAGTCTAAATTTAATTATTAAATATTAATTATTCAGTATGGAAAGCACTTAAATTGTAAAAATCGATTTTGGGAAAGTTAAGGGAATAAGTAAGGAGAAACTTAAAAAGTAAAATAGTATCCTACATTAAGAATATTAAGAGATTCTAACTCAGGTTCATCAAAATCAGTTTGATGACGGAAAAATAATCTCATCTCTTGTTTTAAAGAATCATTTATTGCCATTTTATTTGGTAGTTTATAACGTAATCCAAAGTCAAGACGAACTCTTCTAAAATTAACAAATCTATCTGGTTGTGTTTCATGGAACGTTTCAACCGAAGTATATATAGTTGTGTTCAAATGCTTTTCTAACGGTTTACGAATCATGATTCGAGGGCGAAACTGAAAAGAACTATTTAATTTCCCACAGTCATCAATTTTACCTTTATATTGTATTCTAAATCGAGGCATGATTCTAATACCTAATTTTTCTATATTTAGATTTTTATGACTTCCTTCTAAGTATAATCGACGAGGATTCGTTTCAAAAGCACCATTAAATCTATAATATAATCCTATCGAAATTTTATTTTTAGTTTGGTATAATCCTCCTACATCGATAAATCGAGCTTCAAGAAGCGGATTAGTATTATAATAAGATAACTTAACTTTTGTACTAAAATTATTAGGAAGTTTCTTAGTAAAATGAACATTAGTCCATAAGATACCATTAGACTGCTGATTAGATTGAGCGTTTGACTCAATAAAAAAAGCAACGAATAATAATATCAATATGTAATGTTTGTTTTGCATCTTACGTTCTGTCTAATTTTCTGTAAAAAAGCAATTTAATTTATACATATATGATATTTATTAATGTATAAATGTGACATGTAATTTGACTTGAAAATGTAACTTACTTTGCTCTCTTGAGTACAATATAATAATTGACTCTTTGCAATTTTAAACTTTTCTAATACGTGATGCAAGTATACTTTGTAAAAAAAAAACCTTAATATAAATTAGTGTGACAAAGTCATTACAGTATATCTAATTAAAATTAATTTTAATATGTCACTTTGTTGGTAATCTTTTCTTAATTCAAAATTTTCATAATTAAATTATAATCAACAATTGGAGAATATAGTTTATATATATTTATATGTGTGACGAGTTATTTTTTCTATTTTTTAACATTTGTGACAGTTTTAATTATTTTTAATTTTGCCTTATTTTCATACTAATTTTAAAAAAGCAACAATCTTGTTGATTTTTCACCCCAATTTTATTTAATCATGCACTTATTTCACACTATAATTTTACTATTTCTTTGGAATTTTTGCTTAGGGCAAATCGATAGTTCATATACATCTGAGGATAATTTATGTAGGTTAGATTTACCGTCAGTTGAAAAACATTTCTTTCGAGATTATTTTTATAATAATTTTGAAGATTTATTCCCGAGTGAAAAAATGAAAGAAGCTGGAATTAAAACAATTATAATTCAAAAATACGATCTTGATAGTATTCCCACAATAACAGTTAATCGACCAAATATTACTTCTTATTATCTAAACGAAGAGGGAAAAGTTCGTAGATTATTAAAATCTATTAATGAAAGTATCAATTATATATGGTTAGAAAATACACTTAAGGAAAAACAAGAAATCAGATTTGATACTACTTTTTATAATTTCCAATATTTTAATCAAAAAATACATATTTCAATAAAATCTTCTTTAGCTAATCTATTCTTATCCGATACCGCTTACTACCATTATTTCAGTAAAAACGGAATGATTCAAAAGAGTGAAACTATTGGACAAAATGATGTAAACCAATACCAACGAAAAACAGTATTTAATCATAAAGAAAATATCATCATTACGAATAGAGAAGAAAGATATAATAAATCATTTACGGACTCTATTTTTTTATCAATCAATAAAAAAACTATCAAAGTAGTATCCATTGAAAATAAAGCAGAATTTGGTGATAAAATAATACATGATATCAGAATATGAGAAAGAGAAAATAATAAGTTATAAACGATTCTATTCTTATTATTCTACATATAGAAATAAAACGATTGAAGAAAATACTGGTAGAATAATTGATAAGTCAAATAAACCGTACTTAGTTACGGATACATTAATCTTAAAATTTCATTATGATGCGACAGGATTAATCAATAAAATTACACAAACACGTTTCGACAATACATGTGAGTATGAAGTTTCCTATCTAAGAAATTAAACAAAAAATCCCCACTAAAAGGTGAGGATTTTTTATTAATTAAAAGTAAAGGCAGTGACGTTTGTTCTACAATATTAAAAACAATATTCATTCGCTTCGATTAACTCTTTTGCGATTGCACGACGAGCATTTTTAACATTTACAGGTGCTAATTTAGTAAAGCGTTTTACACCCATTAACATAATGCTTAATTCATCTCCTTCTGCAAATGAAGCCAAAGCATCTTTTGCAAATTTTCCGATTAAGTCGTTTGTATCATTCATTACAACTTTCAAAATATTGATTTGTGCAGAAATCTCATCGTGAGATTTTGTCATTGCTAACTTCTGAACTCTCAATAATGTTGATTCAGCAGCATATAATTGAATCATAATATCAGCAACATTCATTAAGATTTCTTGCTCATTGCGTAAATCTAATTTGCCGTCCATTTGATACTTTACAGCTCCTCCAGCAACAACTAAAGCTACTTTCTTGAAGTTTTTAATTGCTTTTGTTTCTGCTGCAAAATCACCTTCTGCAGTTTCAAAACTTGGCATTGAAGCTAATTCTTTCTGAACTGCCCAAGCTGCGTCTGTAATATTAATTTTTCCTTTCATCGCACGTCTCAATAACATATTAATCATCAACATACGATTGATTTCGTTTGTTCCTTCATAAATACGGTTGATTCGAGCATCACGGTAACTTGCTGCGGCAGGATATTCTTCAGAGAATCCATTTCCACCAAATATTTGCACCATTTCATCTACCACATAATCTAAGTTCTCAGAACCTAAAACTTTCAATAAACCACATTCGATAGCATATTCTTCCGCTGATGCTAATAAAGCGTCAGAGTAAGACATTCCTTGTTCTTTTAAATCTGTACGAACTTGCTGCATTAAATCAGAAACACGATAAACAGCACTTTCTAATACAAATGTCTTAATTGCTTTCTCTGCTAATTTGAACTTGATAGCACCAAATTTAGAAATCGGCTGCTTAAATTGAATTCTATCATTTGCATATTTAACAGATTCCGTAATTGCCATTTTCATTCCTCCGATACATAAAGCACCTAATTTGAAACGACCAACATTTAATACGTTGAAGGCAATTAAATGACCTTTTCCAATCTCTCCTAAAACATTTCCAGCAGGAACTTTAGCATTCTCAAAGAATACCTGACGAGTTGAAGAACCTTTGATTCCCATCTTGTCCTCTTCTGCTCCTAAATTCAATCCTTCTGTTCCTTTCTCTACTATGAATCCTGTGAATTTTTCTCCATCAATTTGTGCAAAAACGATAAATACATCTGCAAAACCTGCATTTGTTATCCACATTTTCTGACCATTCAAGATATAGTGTTTACCATCTTCCGTCAAATCAGCACGAGTTTTTGCTGCTAAAGCATCAGAACCTGAACCTGGTTCCGTCAAACAATAAGATGCTTTCAATTCTCCAGATGCTAATCCTGGTAAATATTTTAATTTATGTTCTTCTGTACCATAATATAAAATCGGTAACATTCCGATTCCTGTATGTGCAGCAAATGAAGTTGTAAATGATCCACCTGATCCACCTAATCCACTTAAGATTACAGTGTTTGTATTATTATCCATTTCCAATCCACCATAAGCTTCTGGAATATGTGAACCTAATAAACCTAATTCAGCAGCTTTATTTAATAAACCAACTTGATTTTCAATTTTTTGAGGAGTTGTACGAACTTCTGTAAGTACAAATTCACGAGCCATATCTAAAATCATTTGTTGCTCTTCATTGATATCTTCAGGAATGAAAACATCTGCAGGATTTGTATCTTTTACCAAGAATTCGCCACCTTTTAGAGTTGCTGTCTTTACCATTACATCTTCCATAATATATATTTTTTTGCTTTTTAAATAGTATCAAATTATTTATTAATAAAAAGAGAAATTTTGAAATTTAAATTTGCTTTCTTTATTAATCTGAACAAATATTCGTTAAAAATGATGTAAAACCAATAAAAATTATTGACAAAAACTATAAAAAATTTTATAGTTCAGAAAATTCCCTTTTTTTAAACTATCTGATTTTAATTAGTTTATTCTTCAAATTGTTTAACCTAAATTTGTTAAGATTTAGTTATTAATAAGAACCCAAACATATAATAAAAATAGCTAATTTGAACAATACAAATTAGCCATTTTTTATGTTTAATGCGTTTTAAGTAATCGGTCATAAATAAATATGATTAAAATTTTGAGTTTATTTTTTGATTATACGAGGCG